>DXJF01000043.1 GCA_019057375.1 Candidatus Heimdallarchaeota archaeon | reverse complement strand
CATGTAATTGGAAATACCTCTTCTTCCTCCCAATTAAACGTATATGGTTTTTTTCCCCAAGTTCTTGATCTCCACTTTTCCATATCAACCTCCCCATCTTCCTTCATAAATTCTTTAAGATTAAATTCTTCAGTTAGGACTAGTTTCTTATTTATTATTCTTTGGTAAATAAAGAAAAATAAAGGAAAGAAGATAATATGAGATAATAATAAAGAGAGAAAAACATTAGCAAGAGAAGCTTCATCTAAATTATGAACAATTGGAAGAACAAATGATGCTATTAGGGAGCTAACTGCCAAAGTAATGAATTCTAAAATTAGAAAAACTATAAGAGAAAAACCTGCTATAATTGCGATATCTTTGATAATTGTTTTAAAAATTAAACCTCGTTGTTTATCTTTGAAGTCAATTTTTAAATATTCCAAGTAACTTCTAAATGCCCCTATACTTGTTTTTGTTATTAACATTGAAAGGAAAATAGTAATTATTAACGCACCAAAGAACAAAACTATACTAATCCACCAGTTATAAACTAAGAACCCTAAGGATTCTACTAACCAACTTTTGTACCCTAATAAATTCATATCGAAGATTCTGAGTAACGGATAAAGTTTTCCTAAAACTATGAAAACAAAGAGTAGGAAATACATGAATACAAAATTAGTCTTAAATAGATTACCCAATTCTTGATTTTTCTTCATAACAGCTTTTTTTTGTTTTTCCCATGGAAACACAGCTTCTATTATGGGGGGCATCATAAAGAACTATAATTCAAACATATTAAAGATTACTAAATAGTTTCAAAAAGAAACCTTTAAACTAACGTAGTCAGAGTGATATCAATGATTTCTCTGGGAATAGAAAGTTCTGCTGATAAATTGGGTGTTGGTATTATAGATGATAAAGGAAAAGTGTTATCTAATATTCGAAGAACCTACAAACCTCCCTATGGAAGTGGAATTCATCCTAGAGAAGCTTCAGAATTTCACTCCTCCACAATGCCCAAAGCTATAGAAGATGCCTTCCATGAATCAGGTATCAAACCTGAGGAAATTGATTTGATTTCTTTTACAAAAGGACCTGGACTGGGTCCATGTTTAAGAATAGGAGCAGTTACTGCAAGAACTCTTTCTTTAACTTTGGGTAAGCCACTAATGGCAGTGAACCATCCAATAGCACATGTTGAAATCGGAAGATTAGTTGGGAAACTTGATGATCCTGTTGTTCTTTATGTATCTGGAGGAAATACACAAGTCATTGCATTCTCTGAAAGAAGATATAGAGTATTTGGTGAAACAATAGATATACCGGTAGGAAATTGTTTAGATGTTTTTGGAAGAAATGCTGGTTTAAGTGATAAAGAGAATCCAATGGGGAGAATGGTTGAGCTCGAAGCATTGAAAAGTTCGACCTATGTTTCCACCCCCTATGTGATAAAGGGGATGGACGTTTCTTTTTCAGGTATTCTGACTCATGTTACCCGATTATTAAATAGTAAGAAACACCCACTTGAAGATATCGCATTTAGTCTCCAAGAAACAGTTTTTTCTATGTTAGTTGAAGTTACAGAGAGAGCTTTAGCTCATACAAAAAAAGAAGAAGTTTTAGTGTGTGGTGGTGTAGCAGCTAATTCACGACTAAAAGAAATGCTTGAAGAAATGGCCAACTCCCATGATATTTCTTTTAGAGGTCTTAATGCCGATCTTGCTCTAGATAATGGTGTAATGATAGCTTGGCTTGGAATTTTAATGAAACAATCTGGTGTGACGACTGAATTTGAGGATTCAATAGTGGACCAACATTTCAGACCTGAAGATGTGGAAGTTACTTGGAGATAAATTGTGATTATATGACATCAGCAATTGTATTTGATTTTAATAAGAAGAATTTCTACAGTCTTACACCTTTAGTTGCTACTATAGATGCTAATGCTGATTTTCGAAATTTAGATTTCTTACTTGAAAAAAATATTAATTCATTAAAAATCCGAAAGCTCTTGGAGAAATATGAAAAACTCATTGTAGGCTTTTCATTTAGAACTGCTCAATTTGAAGATATTTATGCCCGGATGAAGACTATTTATTCCTCACTAAATAAATCAGAATTAGATAGAGTAGCCTTCATCTCTGGTGGAAGTCATCCTACTGGTAGTCCTCTTACGACATTAAAAATTGGTTTTGATTTTGTTTTTATTGGGGAGGCAGAATACTCATTTTCTGAGTTTGTTAGACGATTTAGGGACAATGAAGACTTATTTGGAACTCCTGGTGTTGGATTTTTGGAAAATAACTCATTACGTTTAACAAATAGACCTGACCCTATAATTTTGGATGAATATCCCTTCATATCCCCGAAAAGGAGGCTTTATCCACCATTGGAGATAAGCAGGGGGTGTTCTTTTGGGTGTACATTTTGTCAAGTTCCGAAACTTTTCAAACATAGAACAAGGCATAGATCCGCTGAAATAATTCTAGATGTAATAAAATGGATGGGAACTCAAAAACTAAACGATATCCGTTTTATTACACCAAATTCCTTTGGTTATATGTCTTCAAAACCTAAAGAAGTCAATAAAGAAGCGATTCTCTATCTTTTATCCTCAATTAAATCAACCCCTGGAATTGATAATGTTTATTTTGGTACTTTTCCTGGAGAAGTACGTCCTGAAACTGTATCTTCTAGTTTGATGGAGGATATTAAGCCAATTATTTCAAACTCCCGAATATCTATTGGTCTTCAATCTGGTAGTGATAGAATTCTCAAAGAAATTCGAAGAGGACATACAGTTGAAGAAGGGATTAATGCGATTGAGATTCTCGACGATGCGGGATTTACACCAGTAGTAGATATAATAATAGGATTACCAACTGCTACTGAGGATGACGAAATGGAAACAATCAAGGTTATAAAGGATCTAATAAGAAGAAACTCAATAATAAGAGCACATGTTTTCATGCCTTTACCAGGAACTACCCTAGAAGATGCAAAATTCAAACCAGTTTATCCTCAAATAAAGAAGATTCTTGGAAAATTAAATTCTCAAGGCAAAATTGAAGGAAACTGGACACATCAGGAACAGTATGCACTGGATGCTTGGAAGCTCAATCAGCGAATTGCTAACATATCACCTATTCTGAGAGAAGATAGTCGTTAATAATTTGATTTTCTTTCAAATGTCTTGCTCTTGCTTCTACTTTTATTGCACGACGAAAAATGCTCTTAGCCTCGCTCATAGTACTCATATAACCTTTTTGAAATGTAGTAAAGTAGTCGCTTTCAAATTCAGCATGTGTGCTTGTAAAACATTTCTTAATTAACAAGATGTCAACTGCTTTGTCTTCTATAGCTTGTGAAAATTTGCCGAGACCAAAGTCTATGAAGACAAGTTCTTGATTATTTATTAGAATGTTGCTGGTTGTTAAGTCTCCATGTATGATGTCACTATTGTGCAATTTTCCTACTTGTTCTCCCATCAATTCAACATAATGTAATTTTTCTTCTATGCTGTCTTTACTGTTCAAAACATCTTTAACTAGTTTTCCCTCAACAAATTCCATTGTTATTGTCGATGAATCTAAATCAATATCGAAGATAAATGGTGTTTTTACTCCCACATCTCTTGAGGCTATGATTAGCTTTGATTCGGAGATTGTTCTACTATTCCTTAATTCATCATCAATCTGCTTGATTCTATATGATTTTGGTAAACGAATTTTTCTCAATACCTGAAACCCTAACCACTCATCCTTGACAAGAACTGCTTCTGCACCCCACTTATTCTTTTTGTTTAACAAATTTATCAGCCTTCACTTCTTTCCTTTTCTGATTTTTGCAAGATTTTTCAGAGCAGTTGAAATTTCATCACCTTTTGGTTTATCCAACACTTGATTGTTGAGAGTCAAGATTCCTTTATTAGTTCCTACTTTCCCAATTTTCTCACAAGGTATTTGTTCATTATTTAGATACTCTAAAATATTTAGAGCTTTTTCCTCAAGCGCTGAAACAATGAGCATTCCAGAAGAGATGAGTCTAAAGGGATTAAACTGAAGCCATGATGCTAGTTTTTTTGTAATATTAGATAATCTAGGTTGATTATTGAGTTCAATACTTAGTTCACTGAATGCTATAATTTCATGTAATGCGCCATAAACTCCTCCTTCAGTAGCATCGTGAATTAAGGAAGGTTGAAATTTTCTATTCAAATCCAAAGCTAAATCTACAATTCTTAGTTGTGCCCCTATCCTTTTTCCTTCTTCTATTTCATTATTATTGAGAACAGAGTGTATTAAGTCCCCAGACTCTGAAATAATTATTCCTGTACCCTCTGCCCCTGTGAAACCAATTGCTAGAATAATCTCCTCTTCAGTAAGCTTATTGGGTACAGCAAAGTCTTGAGGGACAAACCCCAACATGTGACCCGATACAAGGGGTGTTTTGACTGATTGAGAAATCTCTGTATGTCCTCCTAAAATGCTTATTCCAAGTTCAATACTTTGTTGATGAATTTGTTCTTGAATGCTCTTGATTTCATCGAATACTGTGTTAATTGGAACAATGATGGAAGAAAGAAATCCAAAGGGCAATGCCCCAGCACATGCTATATCATTTGCATTTACAATTACTGCATATCGTCCTGGTTCAGTAGTAGGAAATGTTATTGGATCAGATTTCACAACAAGGAGAGGGTTCGAATTATTGTTGTAGAATTTCTGAGCTTTTACTTGAGCTTCAGATACATCTATAATTGCTGAATCTCCGCCTATTTGTCCTGAAGTTACTATTCCTTTATTTTCAGAACCCTTTAGTTTTAGTATTTCTCTTAAAAGAGAAATCTCTAGCTTACCTTCTTCCATTAATATTACTAGAATCTATGATTCCTAAAAGTTTTTTGAAGGAGAGAAAATGGAAAAAGTTTATACTTCTACTAAAAGCCCATGGTTTTTAGAATGTGTTTGATAATCTTAAATTTGTATCCTACATTCATAACATCGTGTACATTAGTTGTCATTCCAACCAGTATTTTGCCATCAGAACAGTCTTCTACAATAATCTGAACAACTCCTGCATTTAAAGCTTTGATCTCATCCTCTGAATTAATCATCTCGTAAATGACTTTTGGAAATCTTGTTATGGTTTCTAAAACATATACAATCTTCTTCTCCTCTAGATTTCCTGCATATAGTTCTCCCACTGACCCATCATCTTTTGGGAAAATATAAGCTGCAGCTGAAGGGAAATTACACCCCCTGATGGATGAAAAAAGTAAGGAAGTTATTGCTCTCTTATTTGCTTCATCAAGAATTTCTTGCGTCATCTCACTTACTGGAATCTTTGGAACAGTTTCAAAAGGACGAATTTCTTCATACACCTCAGCTTTGGTCTGAGTAATTACTGTTTCTGGAGTAACTTCTACTTCAACAGGTTTAATAGGTTCGATTTCGCTTTTTTCAATTCCAAGTCGTGAGTATATTTTATCTATATGAATCCTGATACTCTCTTTGTTTTTATTAAAATCTGAACCACAGGTCTTGATTAGAAGATCTATATTTTCTTCTGTAGCAAGATTCCTGATTACATCTTCCCCAAACTTTTGAGCATATTTTAATATTGTAGGACGAACCTCAGCTGCGATATTCTCTACGCGTGATACGAATAATAAAGTCAAATCAATAAATGTAATGTAAGTGGCTCTAAATTTTCCTCGAAAAATTGTTATTTCATTATATCTTCTAACCCATTGGTAAAATTCAATTGGATGAATAAAATAACTGTGAATTTCTGATTTCTCAATTTCATCTTTTGTATTTTCAATCTCAAAGATATTATTTCCTATTAAATCATAGATAATTACAGCTACAAGTGGATTAATTTCACTTCTACGAAAAGGCATAAGACCTCAACTGGATATTATTATCTTATTGTTGGCTAATAAATATATCCCAAGTGTCTAATTGGCTACATGAATCGTTAAAAATTTGAGGAAAACACTATCCTACCATTACTTCCGAATTCTTTAAAGCTGTTAAGAGTAAGGAAATCTTTTTAGAGTTTTAAGATGAATTATCTATGTG
>DXJF01000042.1 GCA_019057375.1 Candidatus Heimdallarchaeota archaeon | reverse complement strand
TTTGGAAATAGGTCAACAACTGCTCCTGCCATAACATGAGCTGCACTGTGATTAAGAACATGTAATGATTCTTCTGATTTTTCTGTTAGTATCTCAAGTTTAACATCTGAGTTTACTACATAGTGTAAATCAACTAAATTTCCGTCAACTTTTCCAGCTAAAGCAGCTTCAGCTAATCGTGGTCCGATTTGTTTTGCAACATCTAATACAGTTTTTCCTTTTGAAATTTCTAGTATACTACCATCTGGTAACTCTATATTGACCATATTCTCACCTGTAAAATATTATTTATTTTGCTCAAGAGGACTATTTTTCTTCTTAACAGTAGTGATATTAAAAAACCGCTATTTAATTGTTTCATATTCACCTAACATTGTCCTCAATGAAAATAAACTAAATGCATTTAAAAAATTTATTACGTACTCAAATTTATTTTAAAAGGTTTTAAAAAGTCGTTCAAAGAGAAATTTTAACTAGCACAACATTAATAATTAATTGTTGTTCCACAGACTTTAATCAAGGACATTGATTTTGTCACTATACTAGAGGACCACAAAATGAAGAAAAAACACTTCGCTAGTCTTTCTATTTTTCAGATGATGGCTATGTTCAGAAGAGGTATTTTTTACTTCTTTCTTAGCATTTACCTGAAAGAATTTCTAGGTGTCTCAAATACAGAAATGACTCTATTTGCTACTCTACCAATGATTGCAAATATAATTGCACAATCAGCTATTTGGGGTAGAATATCTGATAAATTCAAAAAAAGAAGACTATTAATTGTCTTTGGAGAAGTGTTCGCTGCTATTGGCTATTTAGCTGTATTCTGGATTCACAATAGTGTAAACAAAGGGAAAGCTGGAATTGGCCATATAGGTGATATTTTATTCTCACAAACAGATTTGGTAGGAATTATAGATACTGCAGCAACTTATGATGTAAATCTTATACCAAGAATTTTACGGCTTTCAGCCTACACAATCATATTCGGTTTCACAATAATTGAAGCTGGTTGGAGTAGTAGTAATTTAGGTTGGACTACTTTAATTGCTGATCTGACAAGGGAATCTGAGAGAAGTAGAACAATGGGATTATTGCAATTTGTAGGTGGAATTGGAAACATTTTAGGAGTAACAGCGAGTGGATTCTTGTATCAAGATGGCCTTGGTTTCTGGTCAGGTAGTTTATTTTATGTTTCATCAGGTATTATGATTTTTAGTATCGCTGCATTGTTTATGATACCAGAATCATATGCAGATTTGGAAGAAGATTATTTCCAAGAAATAGATAAAAAAGATGAACAATTATCTCTTAGTGATAAGAAAAATTCGAATAAAAAACTCAATTCAAATTGGCCTTTGAAATTATTCATCTGGCTAATAGTAGTATTAGCAATTGTGAATATTGGTGGCAATAGTATTAATCAAATGATACAGATTCATGTTAGACTTCCAGATACTTTCAGAGCTTCAGATTCTGTTGTTGCTGGTTTACGGAATACGAGTAGTATTGCAATTATCATTAGTGGTCTAGTAATTGGTTATCTAACACGTAAACTCGGTGATGGGAATATGCTTCTCATTGGTTTCCTATTTGCATTCATAGGCACAATCCTTCTTCCTATTGTTCCATCAATAACAATTTTCTTCGTTTATATGGCTCTTAAAGGTACTTCACGAGTTTGGATACAAACAACAGCATATTCAATGGTAAACCGAGTTGTTCCAGTTGAAAAGCGAGGAAGAATGATGGGATATTATAATGCTGCTTTCTATCTTTCGTGGGGTATGGGGGGTACAATGCTAACAGGTCCCATTGCAGATGCTTTAGTTAATTCAAACTTTGCTATTATCATGTTCTATACCATCATTAGTCTAATGATTCTAGGTATTCTTTTCTATTTGCTCGTAGATAAAATGATGAAATTAAAGCAAAGAGGAAAACCAATTTTCTTTTCATCTGTTGGTATATTTACTACAGGTTTAGCTGTATTATTGGTCTTCATTTCTAGACCAATCACCAATACTTTGATAGGTTCAGGAAATACAGACTCATATGCATATAGAATAACCTTTTACATTGCAGCTATATTGATTGCGATTGGGATGATCATTTATACAATATTCAGACCAAAGAATTTCAAAGCACTAACTGTAGATAAGAATAATGTATCATAGTGCAATAAGACTCTTAGGAAGAGTAAGAGAGGGATTAATACCTTTAGAAATTTCAATAGTAGAATCTTTTGAAGTAACACTATTATTTATGAGATAGTAGAGCTTTATTCCACAAAACTATATTGTTGAATTTTAGGACTTTTTTGTTGAATCATTTTTGTTAGAAGGTCTTCACCTTCTGCTTTAATAACTCTTACAGGAATTTTAGGAAATTTAATATGGTTTGAAATAACTTTAGTGTCCATAGATATTGCAGCTTTAATATCGTCTAGTATTGCTTTTAATGCAGCTTGAGTACCTACATTTTTTGACCCCGCACATAAAATTATTACTTTAGATTTATCCCAGGGATTTGGTAAAAGAGCAAGTAACCCTGAAAGTAATCCTACAGGTGATTCTTCACTGTAAGTAATATCTGTTAATTTACTATAGATATTCTTACTTGAGGGAGTTAGAAATTTCACTGGTAAATTGTCATCATAAAGTTCCATAATTTCAGAAGTAATTCTATTTACAGCACCTGAACCTATTACCAACATATTTTCATTCTTTGCATGTCCTGCATGATAGTCCAGTAAAGAATCTATTGAAATATTTTCAAGGGGTATTTTTTTGTTTCTGTAAGCCCAATAAGATAGTGTCTGAGATATTTCAGGAACATTGAGGGCATCTATAGTATTTGCAGCTTCAGTCATCCAAGAGCCAAAAACAATGGCTAATTGAAGTGAATCTCCAATAATTAAGCATTCAGGAAAGTCTTCCCATGTATATTTAAAATCTAAAGTCAATATTGAGGGTCTTTCAAGATCCTTAAACTCTTGCAACAGGTTTCTAAAATAATCACTTGAAATGAGTTCATGGTTCGGAGAATAGAATACTCTGATAGAACCTCCAAATTTGACCTCTCTTCTTGTTATTAAGTTTAATTCGGTTAATCTATCTAAGATATTATACAACGTACTCCTGTTTTTTATAGGTAGGTTATCTAATAGTTCTGATGCTGATACTGCTTTTGAATAGGAGATAATCTGTGATAAAACCATTCTTCTGGAAGATTCAGATAGATAGTCTCTAATTTCTTCTTGGTCACCCATACAATTGATATAATACAATAATCTATCTAAACATTGCTAAAGCATCTATGAATATACAGTTGCTTGTTACTAAAGGTGAAAAATTAAAATAGGTATTAAATTAGCATTATTGAGTAAGATGAACATATCAGAAAGTGACGTTATACCTATTTTAAAAAAATTAATACAAATAAAAACAGAAAATCCCCCTGGAAAAACAATAGAAGCTATTAATTATCTAGTAGAAGTATTTCAAGAAGCTGGGATTGAAAGTAGAATCCAGGAGTATTCTGAAGGAAAAGCTAACATCATAGCAGAATTTGGTGAAGGGAGAGATACTATCATCTTGACGGGTCATTTAGATACAGTGCCTGCAGGTGATGAAAAAAAATGGGAATTTCCTCCTTTTGAAGCAAAAGAACATGAAGGAAGAATTTATGGTAGAGGATCTACCGATATGAAGGGGGCAGTAGCTGCATTCGTTGCTGTTATGAAAAAACTAACAGAGAAACAAGTAAAATTAGATAAAAAAATCATCTTTCTTGGGACCTCTGACGAAGAAATAGGAATGGACGGAGCTCTAGTAGCAAAAAGTAGTGGAATTATGGAAGGATGTACTTTTCTTATAATAGGTGAGCCTACAGAATTACAGGTTGGAGTAGCTGAGAAAGGTACTTTATGGGTTAAAATCAAAGTAAAGGGAGAATCAGCTCATGGTTCTACTCCT
This sequence comes from Candidatus Heimdallarchaeota archaeon, assembly GCA_019057375.1. GTDB lineage: Archaea > Asgardarchaeota > Heimdallarchaeia > Heimdallarchaeales > Heimdallarchaeaceae > UBA460. Next base: position 4,073 of record DXJF01000042.1, on the reverse strand, counting down.
CATCTAGGAATTAATGCAATTGAGGCAGCAGCAGATTTAATCCAAAAAATGAAGGGAATCATCCCTGAATATGAACACGAAATTCTCGGAAAATCAACTTTGAATATTGGAGAAATATCAGGTGGAACTCTAATCAATGTGGTTCCGGAATACTGTGAATTCAGATGTGATTATCGATTAGTAGCTGATAGTTTAAGAGAGAGTGTAAAAGGTGGATTAGAAAATTTGTTGGAAACTTTCAATAGAGGTAATAAGGCACAAGCTGAAATGGAAATTATTCATGAAATTCCTGCAATTGAATTAACAGAAAAAAATCAATTTTTTGAAGCCATGAAGAAAAAAGCTATTTCAGTAGGTAAAGAAAACATTATTGGAGTAAATTATGGAACAGATGGAGCGATGCTGGTTCCTGAATATAGCACACCTTTTGTAATTATGGGACCAGGGAAGTTTGATCAATTGCATGTAACTGATGAATATACTGAGAAACAAGAAGTTATCGATTATGCAAATATAATATACCAGGTTCTGATAGAAAATTTTGGGTAAAAATCTGTCTCCCTCTTCTTTATTATCTTTGGAAATGCAAAGGTTTTAATGAAACGCTTTCCATATTTTTTTGAATAAATTCAGGGGTTTAAATGAACTCTAATAATAACATTAGTGAAAAATTGAGGGAAAAAAGAGAAAGAAAAGAAGAAATAGCAAAAGCATTTAGAGAAGGGGATTATTCCTTATCTAAATCTGATTCTGAAATAATAAAGAGGGTGGAAGAAGCAGTTTTAGAATGTTTGAATTATGGTTGGGAAATAGATTCAATACTCGAAGACGATAAAATATCCCCACACGAATTTGATCAAATATCTTCTCACTTAGAAAAGCTTGGAGAAGTAACAAAGAAACTTGAACAAAACGATGATGAAAATACAAGCGTTATTAACAAAATCCTGTGTATTTTTGGTTGTATGAAGGAAATAATTCGGGAAGTTAAGTATACTGTAGATGTTAAAAGAACAATTCTTAGTATGCAAGAATTCAATGCAGTAAACGAAACAGGATATGTAGTTGAAGAAGACACATATTTGAAAAACCTCGAAGGGTTAGTTGATTGTTTAGAATTAGAAAAACTAGATCCCAGCAGGCAGATATCAAAATTAGAAAGAGAAATTATTAAAGCTATCAAAACAATAGGTTTGATTGAAAGGGAAATAACCTTGAATGTAATGTACATCAAACCTTCTTTTCTTATGAAAGAAATTATAGATTCTGTCGAAGTTCTGAGAGCTACGATTGAACCCATATATAGCCTAATTCACGGATATTATTTCAGAGAAGAGATAAAAAGCGCTAAAATTGGTATAAGTCTTATGTCAGAGGATAAGAGTCTAAATGTTGGGGATACAATAAAAATAAGGGGATTATTTAACAGAACTAAAGGAATAGATTCCCTAGAGAAACTAAGTCGAACCATAAAATCTTCTGATTCTGAGGATTCTGACTAATTTTTTTAGAAAAAGATTTTTAACAAGAGTATAAATTTGAAATTATGCAAGACCCTGCAGAGAATATTGCTGATTTAGTTGCATATGGTATTAAATGTTGCAACGAAAAGGGAGTGGAATATGCTGATGTTAAATATATGCGTACTTTGATGGAAAATATCACCTTCAAGAATAAAACACTTGATAGATTGGATCGAATCGATAAAAAAGGTATTGGCATCCGCTGTATTTTAAACAAAAGCTGGGGTTTTGCTAGTTCGAATGAACTAACTAGAGAAAAAGTTACTGATTTGGTTTTATTAGCTGTAAAAATTGCTAAGGCTTCATCCTTGGTAAAGAAATTTGATATTGTTCTTGCCGATGAACCTGTTTATGAGGATAAGGTTAAAACTCCAGTAAAGCGAGATCCTTTTGATGTAGAATTAAAAGACAAAATAGAAGTACTTGAGGAAAGCTCAAGAAGAGCCAAGGACTATTCGGAAACAATCAAAGTAGCATCAAGTCATTACGTTGGTAGAAAAGACAATATGGTACTCCATACAACAGAAGGATCAAAAATAGATCAAACAATAATCTGGTGCGGAGGAGGAGTAGCTTCTACTGCAGTGGAAGGAAGTGAATCCCAAACAAGAAGTCTTCCAGCTAGCTTCAGAGGAGATTTCCATACAGAAGGTTATGAGTATTTTGAAGGATTAAATCTTGTAGATGTTTCAGAACAAACTGCAAAAGAAGCAATACAATTGCTGAATGCAAAGAAAATGCCAAGTGGTGAATCAACAATTATCTTAGGTCATTCACAATTAGCACTTCAAGTGCATGAGAGTTGCGGTCATCCTACAGAACTCGATAGAGCTATAGGGTATGAGGCAGCTTATGCTGGTACAAGTTTTCTTGTACCAGAACTCATCGGAACCAACTTCAAATATGGTAATGAATTAGTGACTATGGTTGCTGATGCAACCGTACCTGGGAGTTTAGGAACCTTCTACTATGATCATGAGGGAGTAAAAGCACAATGCACAATTATGGTTGATAAAGGAGTATTTGTTGACTTTATGTCTTCAAGAGAAACTGCCACAGCAATTGGTCAAGACAGAAGTTCTGGTGCTGCCAGATCTATGGGATATGATCGAATACCTCTTGTACGTATGACTAATGTCAATCTAGAACCAGGAGATTGGGACTTTGATGAACTCATAGCAGATACAAAAGATGGCTATTTCTTAGATACTAATAGAAGCTGGAGTATTGATGATATAAGAATGAATTTCCAGTTCGGAACAGAAATCGGTTGGAGAATAGAAAACGGAGAAATGACAGAGATGATTAAGAATCCAACCTACGAAGGAATTACACCAGAATTCTGGGGAGGTGTCAGTGGGATATGCAGTAAGAAGCACTGGAAGACATTTGGTACACCAAATTGTGGTAAAGGGGAACCTGGGCAAGCCGCTTATGTAGGTCATGGAATCGCTCCTACAAGATTTGAAAACATTAGAATCGGAATTCTAAAATGACAAATAAAATGTTGATTGTTTAGGAAAAATTTTCCTTTATGAAATCGCCTATCTTTTCTAAAGCTTTTTTACTCTCAGGCATTAGATTACCGAAAATCTGAAAAACATGAAACATACCAGGCCATAAATCCAATATAACTTTAACACCATCTTTTTCAGCTTTTTCTGCAAAGCGAGTTGAATCATCAAGTATAATTTCAGCAGTACCAGTTTGAATGAGCAGAGGAGGCAAACCTTTCAGATTTGCATAGAGAGGGGGTGCTAATGGATGTTTTCGATCTAAATCTTTCAGATATAACTCAGCAGATTGTTCTCCCTCATTTTCAGTAAGCATAATGTCAACATCTGCTTTAGTTTTAATTGAATCTCCTGTTAATGCTAAATCAGTCCAAGGAGATAAGCCAATTGCACAAGCTGGAAGGGTTCTCTCTTCATCACGCAGTTTAAGCAAAGTTGCAAAAGTCAATCCCCCACCTGCAGAGTCTCCTGCAATGGCTATTTTACTGGATTTGATATTTTTGTGCTCAATTAACCAGATATAGGCCGACACAGCATCTTCCAAAGCAGCTGGAAAGGGATTTTCTGGAGCAAGACGATAATCAATTGACAAGACAGGAGAACTGGACACTTTACCAATTCTAGCAGCGAGATCCCTATGAGTTTTCAGAGATCCAGCATGATATGACCCACCGTGCAGATATAATATTGCTCTATCTTCAATTTGGTCTTTCTGATATAACCATTCTGCTGAAATTCCATTTATTTCCAGACTTCGAACCTTCATTTTTCTTGGTTTCTTAAATAGAAACACATTATTCTCAAGTTCTTTACGATGTTTCTCTATATCTAAAATGCCCTCTTTTTTCAGAGACATTATTTTCATTATTCTCATGAAAAATTTAGCTCTAAAACTGACCATAGAGTATAGGCATTTTAGCTTATAAATAAAGAATTAGGAAAAATGAAGATTTCATCTTAATAATTCGAAGTATTTAGTGAATTTAAAGATATATTTTAGTCCTCTTATTTTCAGTTGTCCCATAAAAATAGCTTT
>DXJF01000041.1 GCA_019057375.1 Candidatus Heimdallarchaeota archaeon | reverse complement strand
GAAGAAGAAACAATTGAAAAAATAATTTTGCATTGGAAGGACACTTTATGTCCTTTCTTTTCTTCATTTTTCTAAACTCTCTCTAATGATTTGCCTTTTGCACTCAATCTAGCACTAATTCCCTATCTTCGATAACTAGGAAAAGAATGAACAACAAATAATTTTTTTCTTTTTACCCTCTCATTAGTTGGACAATCTCTTCTAAAGTAGGTGAAAATATTCAAGAAAACTCATATACTCTTTTTCTTTTATCTTCTTGATTACAAATGCTCATGGACTTTTTATCTGATCATTCTTCTGAAGAAAAAGTTGCTATGATAACTGTTGAACCAGAGAAGGTTTACTTGGAAGAGGGTAGAGATTCTCTTGATTTGAATTTTGATTTTGTCATTAAAGGTTTAACTGAAAAAAACCTTCTTATCAAATTCATCAAGGCAGCTATTTATGATGAATCAAAAACCCTGATAACTTTCAAACATTTAAATCATAATGGTATTGGGACCCCTAGTATTTACACCATAGGCAAATATGACCTAAAAGGTGATGAAGTAATAGATATATTCAATCCCTTTTTCAGTTTTCCAAAAAATATGCAAATAAGCTACTTGAGATATATGTTTACTTTTCTTGATCAAGATACAGGAGAAGAGTTCTATTATGGCAATATAATTATCAAACCAGAATTCTATAAGCAGCAAGTGAAACTTTCACTCCCCTTGAAAGGTAAACTTGTGATTCTAGATGGACATGACTTCTATTCTCATCATAGAAGATTTGCTATGAGCATAATTCGAGAAGTTACTGAAGGAAAATTTTCCTCAAATTTTGGTAGATATAGCATAGATCTCTCCATCATTGGTGATGATGGAAAACTTAGAGAGATGAAAGAAAGTGAAAAAGATAAAAATTATGATTTTCATTTTGTAGATGCAAAAAAATTCTATACAGATGAAGCCCCACTTTATTCCCCCTCTGAAGGAGAGATAGTTGAAGTTGTAGATTATCTAGATGACCTTTATAATACACAATTTGACATGAGTAAGGCAATTGAAGAAAACAGAATTGAAGAAATCGCTGGTAATTATATAATTATAAAGCACAATGAGACCGAATATAGTCATCTTTATCATTTGTTGAAAGGTAGTTGTAGAGTGAAAGTTGGAGAAAAAGTGTCAACAGGTCAAGAGATAGCTAAAATAGGTTTTTCTGGTTCTGCAACTACTTATTCGCATTTACATTACCAATTAATGGATGGTAAAGACTTCTTGAATGATAACCCTTTACCATTCAAATTTTCGAATGTGAAAATTGCTTTAGGGAAAGAGGTGATTATGTTCAATAAGGTTACTTTAGATACGGGGGATATTATTTTGCATTACTAAAAGTTTAAGAATAGAATAGGGTGTGTTTTTTTACTAGATTCAATTTTTAACCCTCCTATCGCCAATTAATGCTAGAATCATGCTTACTTCATATCAGTATCAAAACAGTTTCATGATTATGCCAGAGCTAATCCTTATATATTTTGAACCGGAAATAAGAATCTATTGTTAATTTCTATGTTACAATAGTGTCAAATAATGGTGAAAAAAATGAAAATTGGAAAAAAAACAATAATGTTAGGCACTTTGCTTCTTCTTTGTTCCTTTTCCTTTGGAATGCTAGCTCAAGCAAAACCAGCTAGAGCTGTACTTACTTTTGAGTTTGTCTGGGATAAATATGGTGACCCTGTACGAGCCTGGACTACTGAAGGAGGAATCTATCACTCAATAATGACTCCTCACTATGGCTCTGTCACTGATAGTTATACTGGCTTTATTGGTACTGTTTACTACTGTGGAAACTTAGTTCTGTTCGATCCTGCAAATTGGGTAGGTCTTGGTGGTGGGGTTTTCAAATTTGATGGAGCTTATAATGGCAACGTTGCTGGATTTATAGGAAAACTACACTTTAAAATCGAGAATTTCCAGATTATTGGTAAACTCACTTGCCATGGTACAGGAATTTTTGAAGGCAAACTGATTAAAGGGACTTCGTTAGGAGCTCTTGGTGGAGCAACTGTTGTACAAATATCAATATGGAACTAACACATTCTTTTCCCTCTTTTTCTTTTTTCTTTGAGTATTTTTCGTGTAAACTCGAAAATAAGCTCAACATTTATTGTGAATTAATATTCATAATTCGAAAAACTTAAATAGATTCAACCTTATAGGATATTGAGTAATAATTCATAAAGGTGAAAAAAACGACATATCCAAATAGACAATATGCTTATGGTCCGGGTTATGGTCCTGGACGAGGTTATGGAAGAGGACCAGCTAGAGGGTACTACAGAGGTAGAAGATGGGCAAGTCCCAATTGTGACTGGTATCCAGATCGTCCTCGTGGCTGGTGGGCAATGCCTGGTTATAGTTCGCAATTTCCAGATCCCACTATTACTCCCCCACCTGAGGGAGCTATTTATGATCCTTTTGGAAGGCCAACTAATCCTGATGCCTTAGACTATGAAATTTCTATGATAGAAAAAACTATCAAGGATTTACAAAAGGAAATAGTCAAGCTTAAGTCAATAAAAAAATCTCAAGATTAGTCATAACAAGCAATATTCTTTTATTTCCTTTTTTTTACTTATCTTAAAGTGAAGGTTAGTTTAATGACAAATTCAGAAAATCCTCCTGATGACGACAATTCTTTTTCTAGAAAAAGACAATATGAACAAGGACGGGGACAAGGAAGAGGTATGGGAAGGGGTAGGGGAAGAGGAAGAGGACGACCTCCAGTAGCTTATCCAATAGATCTCCCTCGTAGAGCTTCAAGAACTCAAGGAGTAATAACCTTAACAAGTTTTGAATTAAAACTATTACAATTATCTGACATCAAAGAGCTGACACAACAACAAATTGCAGAGCAGTTAAATATTTCACAAACCTCAGTTTGGCGTTATTTAAAAACAGTAAGAACAAAGATTGCTGAAGCTATTAGTCAACACAATCAGATAGAAATTTGGATTGTCAATTAATCTTGATTTGAAGATTATCACACAAAATGTTTTTAAATTTCTAGCAGATAACTATTCTTCGCATAATAATCTAGTCTGAGGTGAAAGTGATAAAAAATCCAGAAAGAAAACTAAGAGTGGGTATTCCTCGAGCTTTGCTATATTACAAGTTTTCGGATTTGTGGATAACTTTCTTTGAACAATTAGGAGCTGAGGTTATCATCTCTCCTGAAACAACTAAGAAAATTAAAGATGTTGCAGTTAGGCTTGCACCAGATGAGGATTGTTACTCAACAAAACTATATTTTGGTCATGTTATGGCCTTAAAAGATAAAGTTGATTACTTATTTATTCCTAGATTTGGTGGTCGTAAAAAGAAATATGTTGGGTGTCCAAAGTTCATTGGTTTAGCTGAAGTATTGAGATCAATGATTCCTGATTTACCTGAGATACTTATGCCTCATTATAATCGTGGTATGGATAAACATACTAGAATTGGTCTTTTGGTTAGAGCTTTTAGATTAGGAAAGATTTTCAGAAATAATCCTTTTGTAAGAATAAGAGCTATTAGTAAGGCTTTCAAGGCTCAAAAGCTTCATAACAAATCTATGATTATAGATGAGAAAACACTTCAAAAATGGGAAAACTCTGAAGTCATTTTAAATGATTTTCCAATTTATACTGAAAATGAAAGACAATTAAAAATAGTACTAGTAGGTCATTCATATGTTCTGAATGATCCTTTTTCATCTCTGAGTATTCGATCATTACTTCAAGGTTATGGAGTAGATATTATCACTTCCGAACAAATACCTAGAAAATTAATTGAAAAGCAGATGGCTAAACTTGAATATGATATTTACTTTGATTTTGAAAGGGAAATACTAGGTACTATTATGCACTTCATTGAAAGTAAAACTGTCGATGGTATAATTCATTTATTGATTTTCAGCTGCGGTCCAGATTCCATTGCAGGTGAGATAGCAGCTAGATACTCAAAAAGAGATCCAACAATTCCTCTATTACAGCTTGTCTTTGATGAGTTAACAGGTGAAGCAGGAATGAGAACAAGAATAGAAGCATTTGTGGATATGCTCAGAAGAAGTATTGACGAACAAGTCATATTTCTCACCACACAGGCTCATATCTGAGGAGGAAAAAGAAAATGCCATTATCTTTCCCATATGTTGGAACCTTCACTTATGTGTTCGAATCTATTGCAAGAGGGATGAAAAGAGATGATATTATTGTTCCCGATGAACCCACTTATAGAACTAAACAGTTAGGTTCTCAGCATTCTTCAGAATTTGTTTGTACTCCTTTCAAAATGCTTCTTGGATCAATAATTGAAGTCATTGAAAAAGGAGCTTATGAGATAGTTGCTACAGTTTTTGTTGATTATTGTAGACTTGGGTATTACTCCCCTCTCTATAGAATTATTCTCGAGGATTTAGGATATGATTTTGATCTAATTAACCTTGACTGGTTTAATAAAATTGAATTCTTTACTAGTTTCAAAAAGCTTGCATGTAATGTGAATGCTGTTCAGGCTTTTCAAGCATTCAGAGTGGGGTGGATCAAGAACAGATACATTGACCAAATAGACAAAACACTCTACAGCTATGGGGCTGTTGAAATCGACAAAGGTGCATCATACAAAGTTGCTCATAAGCTTTACAGACAAGTAGTTGAGACAGAAGGGATGAAGAATATCCGAATGCTTCCAGAAATTATTCAAAAAACGTTTGATGATGAAGTTGAAATTGATACAGAAGCTAACCCCCTAAAAGTAGGGGTTGTTGGAGAATTATATGCGGTTGTAGAACCTGCGATCAATCTTGATATAATGAGAAGACTAAACGATATAGGAGTTGTCACTGAAACACCCATTACATTTACAAGATGGATAGATTTAGGGCAGAGAATGAATCCTTTCAAGAAGTGGCATTATAAAGCATGTATAAAACATGCAAAACCATATGTTAGATATCCTCTTGGAGGTAAAACTAGGGAATCTCTGGGAGCTGTAATTGAATATAAAGAAAAAGGATGGGATGGAGTTATTCATTTGTATCCTTTCACCTGTATGCCTGAAATAATTTCTAGGAGTATTTTACCCCAAGTTAGCAGAGAACATGATATGCCTGTTCTTTCGTTAGTTCTAGATGAACATACAGGAGAAGCAGGAATTCAAACTAGATTAGAAGCATTTGTTGATCTTTTAGAACGTAAAAGGAATAAAGGAAATGGATTTTAAATTTAAAGGAGTTATAGAAAATGATTGAGAGTCGAGAGAAATATTTTCTTGGTGTTGATGTTGGATCGATTAGTACAAATCTAGCAGTAATTGACAATTCAAAAGAATTGATAGAATCAGTCTATATTCGCACAGAAGGTAAACCAGTAGATTCAGTTCAAAAAGGAATTAAATTAATGAGAGATCAGCTTGGAGAGGACCTTGCGATTGCGGGAGCTGGATCAACTGGAAGTGCGAGGAAATTGACAGGTGTTATAATTGGTGCTGATATCGTCAAAAATGAAATAACAGCTCATGCTTTGGCTTCTTTACATTATAACCCTGAGGTTCAAACAGTTATTGAGATAGGTGGACAAGATAGTAAAATAATCATTATTCGCAATGGGATTGTTGTAGACTTTGCTATGAATACAGTTTGTGCAGCTGGTACTGGTTCCTTTCTAGATATGCAAGCTAATAGACTAGAAATACCTATAGAGAAATTTGGAGAATTAGCTTTACAATCCAATAATGCTGTTTCAATTGCTGGAAGATGTACTGTTTTTGCAGAAAGTGATATGATTCATAAACAGCAGTTGGGTCATCCAACTAAAGATATTATCAAAGGCTTGTGCGAAGCTTTAGGTAGGAATTACTTAAATAATGTTGGGAAAGGAAAAGACATTAGATCACCTATAATGTTCCAAGGAGGAGTAGCAGCTAATATTGGCATGAAAGAAACTTTCGAGAAATATTTGGAACAAGAGATTATTGTACCTGAAAACTATGCAGTGATGGGTGCTATAGGTGCAGCAATTCTTGCTCAGGAAGATGCAATAAAAAGACCTAAGAAATCGAATTTTCAGAACTGGGATATTTCTGAAATGGAT
>DXJF01000040.1 GCA_019057375.1 Candidatus Heimdallarchaeota archaeon | reverse complement strand
ATTCTCTTTTTTTAAGATCATCAGGAACATCTATACTACCTCTCTTTTTTAAAGTAGCAATTAAGATGGCAATTCCAAGAATAATTGTATTGAAACCTGCTGCCGATAATACTGTCACCACTGCCATAAGTTGGTTTGTAGCCTTGACTCCTTCTTTTGAAGTAATCAATAAAATTGCAATTACAGCTTCTGGTAAGTTTGAAGCAATGCTTGATAGTACACCTGCCACATATTCTGACAAACCTACATATTTTGCTCCACTGTTTAATCCCGAAACTGCCCATTCTGAAGGTCTAAATGCCAACCATGTTCCCACAACAAAACCTAGAATTGTAATCCATAAAGGTGGATGTCCATGAAATACAGCTTTTGCTAATATAAAGTAAGTAATAATTACAGCGACTGCAATAAGTGCTTCCCAAATTGTTATGTGAAATACATGCTTGAATTTCTTGAGAAAACTCATACTCAGAAATATTCTCGAGTAATATATAAATTGTTGGGAGGTTAGTTAGGATAGAATGATATTGGCATTACTCTTTTGTTTCCCCTTCTTCAACTGACTCTGAAACAACTTCATTCTTTTCTTTTGAATCAATCTCAAATCTAAGAATCTTTCTTACTTTTTCAGTTTCTAGATAACTATCTGAAATTTTCTGAGTAATCTCTTCTATTTTCCTTGCTTCCTCAATTATAATTGTTGAATGCATGGTTCCAGAAAGTTCAGTATAACCTATTACACCCATTAGAGGATTTCTAATTCTATCAACTAGTTCAGCGAAATCTTCAATATTTTGAGCAATTTGGTCATAAGCTTGCCTTCGTAGCTCCCTATCACGTTTTCTATCAGTAATATCTCTTGCTGTTACCAATATTGTTAATTCCTCTTTAAGAGTAAAGGGTGTTGCAGTGATTTCAACAGGGAAGGTTGTTCCATCTTTTCGAATAAATTCTCGTTCAAATCTAATAATATATTTTTCCATCATTTCAGTGAAATAATCAGTTATCTCTTCCTCAGTTAAATCTTTAACAAGGTCTACAAGACTCAAGCCAACTAAATCCTCCCTTGTATATTTAGTCATTACTAATGCCGGATCATTTGCTTCAAGAATATTGCCGATAGAACCATTTCGAGGTATACTCAGAATTGCAATAATATCATTTGCCTCATGGAAGAGCTTACGATATCTTTCCTCACTTTCCATTAATTCTCTCTCTGCATCTTTTCGCTCAGTAATATCTCTAGATACAGATAGAACACACATTTCACCTCGTAGTTCAAAAACATGAGAACTGATTTCAGTAGGAATTCTTTTTCCATCCTTTGATATTAGCGTATTTTCGAAAGTTGTCACTCTTTCCTTTATAATCTGATGAATGTTTTCAGAAAGTACATCTCTATCTTCAGGAGCTGTAATCTCAGAAGATTTCATTTTTAGAAGTTCATCCCTTTCATATCCCAATAGTGTGCAAGCTACGTCATTAACCTCTATGAACGGACTGGTACTATTAATTTCTTCATCGACATTTGTCAAGAAAATGGCATCATTTGTATTATTGAAAATTTGTCTATATTGTTCTTCTCTTTCTATAAGTTCTTTTTCAGCTTTCTTACGATCAGTTATATCTCTAACAATTCCCTGAACAACCTGTATACCTCCAATTTCAAACTTACTTGAAGATACATCTGCAGGGAAGACAGAACCGTCTTTTCTTCTGAATTTGGTTTCAAAATTAACAGACCCTTTTTCCTCTACTGTGTCAAATGCATTTTTAGATGTTTCTTGTTCTGTAATAGGGAGCAACTGCATTATAGTTAACTGAAGGAATTCTGATTTCGAATAACCGAAGATTTCTTTAACCCGTAGGTTGACATCTAGAATGTTTCCCCTTAAATCATGTAGGAATATACCATCATTTGATTGATCAAAAGTTTGTCTGAATTTTTCTTCACTTTCTTTAAGAGCTGATTCAGCGATCATTCTTTCTTCAATATCGCCAATAACAGCCATTATCTCTGAAGGTTTTCCTTCCTCATCTGTAGTTAGAGAAGCACTTAGTTCTATTGGAAATTTGCTTCCATCTCTCTTTAATGACATAAGTTGAGTATTTTGCAATCTTCCTTCAGTTAAGACTAGTTTTAGTTGGTTATTTGCAAATTCTAGATTCTCTCTAGCAATAAAATCAACAGTTGTCAAACCAATCATATCCTCTATGTCATCATATTCATACATATTTGCAGTCTGTTGATTGGCAAAAGAAACTCGTCCATCTAGATCAATCAGAATAATAGCATCTGGGGAAGTTTCTATAAGAGTTCTATATCTCTCCTCACTTTTCCTAATAGAAAGTTCAGCTTTCTTTCTTTCAGTTATATCTCTAGCTACAGAAAGCAATACTTGTTGATTTCTCAAAGTAAAAAGATGGGAACTGAACTCTACTGGTCGTAATTCTCCTTTGTTATTTTCTATCTGCGTTTCGAAAGTTTTTGTTCCTGCGGCGAATAGATCTTCAGTAATTTCCATTGAAAATTTAAGATTGCCAAAATTACTATTTGCTTCAACTGCATATTCTAGAAGCTCTTCTCGAGTGTCCCCTAACCACTGACATGCTGTTTCATTTACTTCCAACATATCCCCAATTTCGTCATATTCATTTATTTTGTGAATGAAAATTGCATCTTTTGCGTTTTGGAATATTTGTCTAAATTTTTGTTCACTTTCTTTAAGTGCTTCTTCTGCCTTTTTCCTTCCAGTAATATCAATTTCAACACCTATAAAACCTAAAACGCTTCCTTCTTTATCTTTTATAGCTGCTGCATGAAACACTCCTGGGATGATTGTTTCGTCTTTTCTTAAAATTGAAACTTCAATGTCATGAATGAATCCATCTTCTATGGTTCTTCTTTGAACATCTTGAGCTGTAAAAGTATCCTCATAGGCAATTAGTTCATTAGTATTCTTTCCAAGTAATTGATCTTCATTCTCATAACCATGAAGAGTAGCTGCTCTTTTATTGGCAAAAGTCACTTTACCAGATGAATCTGAACGTATAATTGCAGCGGGAATTGTTTCAACTAATTTTCTGTACTTTTCCTCACTTTCCATTAAATCTCTTTGGGCTTTTTTCCTCTCAGTAATATCCCTTGCTATTGATAGTATTACTTTTTGAGATTGCAATTCAAAGATGTGTGAGTTAATTTCAACTGGAATCCGTTTACTATCTTTAGAAAATAGAATGGTTTCAAAAGTCAAATGACCTGTGTCTACAATCTTCTTTGTATATTCAGAATTGTACTCTTTCTCTTCAGGAGCTGTAATATCAATAGAGAACTTATCAAGTAATTCTTCTTTAGAATAACCTAACCATCTTAATGCTACATCATTTGCTTCAATATATTTACTTGAAGAACCATCTTCTCTTAGATAAGTTAAGAAGATTGCATCACTTGTGTTATGGAATATCTGTCTAAACCTTTCTTCACTACTTGTTAGCTCCACCTCTGCTTTTCTTCTTTCTCTTAAATCTCTAGCTGTTGTTAATACAACTCTTTCATTGTTCATTAAGAAGACATTTGAGTTATATTCAACTGGGATCTTACTCCCGTCTTTGTGAATTATGTTCCCTTCGAAGGTAACTCTATTTTTTTCTAATAGATTTCTACCGATTTCTGATTGTCCAGCAGTTTCTTCTGGGGTATGTAAATCAACTGGTGTCATTTGACGAAGTTCTTCTCTTGAAAATCCAGTCCATTCACATGCTATGTGATTAACTTCTATAAAATTCCCCATTCTATTGTCAGATGTTAGAGGTGACATGAATATAGCTTCATCTACATTCTGGACTATTTGTCTAAACTTTTCTTCACTTTCTATCAAATCATCTTGTTTTTCTTTCCTTTCGGTGATATCTCTTACTACAGCTAAACTAACTAAGTCATCGCCAAGAGTGAATAAATGAGAACTAATTTCCACAATTATCACCCTTCCATCTTTAGTTTTATGCATTCTCTCAAAAGTAAGTTCTTTTTTCTCCGTTAACTCTTGTACAAACTCAAAACTTTCCTTTTCTCCTGTAATATTGAAGTCAGATGGTCTCATCTTCATGAATTCGTCTCGAGTGTAACCATACATTTCAGCAGCTATAATGTTGGTTTCGATGATCTCTTCAAATACCCCATCATCTCCTCTTCTACTAACAAAAATACCATCGTTTGTATTATGAAAAATCTGTTTAAATCTTTCTTCACTTTCTTGAAGTTCTCTGGATGTTTGTATACTCTCTGTAATGTCACTAGCTAATTCTGCTACGCCAATTAAACTCCCATCATCTCCATAAACAGGATATCCTCTAACGAACCAAGTTTTATCATCAGGAGTTATTACTTCTGCGATATGTTCCTCTCCTGAATCTCTAGCCTTAATAACGGGGCAATTATCACATGGTTGATCTTTTTGATACCATAATTCATAACATACTTCTCCAACAATAGCCTCTGGAGATTGCCCTAATAAATCACTTGCTATTTTATTAGACCAGATTATTTTCATATCTGTATCGTAAAATATTATATGTTCAGTCAGATAATCTAAGAATTTTGATTTTTTGAACTCAGAAGCCATAACTTTAGTTTCTCTTTGTTTATCTCTTGTTATGTCATTAGTGATTATAAAAAACTTGTTTGATTTTTCTCCCTCTGTAATTGGATAATAACGATTTTGTATGTATTTTCTAGTTCCATCCTTTGTTACAATCCAAAAATCGATTTCTTTTGCGTAAGTATTCAATTTATCATTTTCAGATTTAATTTTCTGCAATCTGTTTTTTTCTTCTTTGGCTGCAAAAAAGACACAATTTTTTCCTTGTATCTCTTTCAATGAATATCCTATGATTTGTAACAAATAATCATTTGCAAATTCAATCTTGTCATTTTTAATTATAGTTGCTCCTACATCGATTTTATCGAATATCTCCCCTAAGTCTTCTTCTGCCATTTGATTCACTCGAATAGATTTTTTACCCCAGATTGAGAACCAAACCAATATTATGGTTATTCTCTTTAATATATTTATTAAAATAATTTTAATAAGATTGTGATGGTTCTAGTCAAAATTTTAACGAGAAAATTTTACTAAAACACTCTCTTGTTGTCTCCAGTAAAAGTGTAGAGGGATTCAGAGTGTAGAAGAACCGAAAGTTTCTGACCAATTGTGAATTTCTTCCTAGTTTTAGTTACAAAGAATAAGTTTTCTCCTTTAAAGTTAAGAGTTAAAACCAGTTGATCAAGTATTTTTTCTGAATCAGCTATGGAACATTCCAGTACTATTTGATTTTCATCAATAGTTTTGTTTGGATCTAGCTCTCTGATAGATTCTGCTCTAAATCCTATTTCACCTTCTGTGATATTTTCTTTTAGTATTCTTTTTTGAAGATTTTTGGGAAGCAAAATCTGGTTATCAATAACTAATGAGACTGAATTTTTTGATGACTTGAATTTGAGAAAATTCATAGGAAAGTTGCCAATAAATTGTGCTACAAACTTCTGATTAGGTTCGTCATAAAGTTCTTCAGGAGGGCCCATTTGAGCAATTTTTCCATCTTGCAATAAAACGATATTGTCTCCGAGACTGAGAGCTTCAGCTTGATCATGAGTCACATAGACCATTGTTGTCTTCAGAATTCCGTGAAGTTTTCGTATCCATGTTCTCATCTCATATCTTAATCTAGCATCAATATTACTTAGTGGTTCATCAAAGAGAAAAATCACTGGTTGTCTAATAACTTCTCTCCCTATAGCTACCCTTTGTTGTTCTCCACCACTTAGTTGAGAAGGATACTTGTTTCGATGTTCCTCTAATTTAAACAATTTTAGTGTTTCATCCACTTTATTTTGTACGTTTGATGATGTGAAAGTTCTTCTTTTAAACAAATTTCCTTCTTTTTGACTCTCTAATGGAAAACGCAAATTTTCTTCTACAGTCATATGTGGAAAAAGAGGATAGTTTTGAAAAACCATTGCTATGTTTCTTTTATTTGCAGGTATGTCTGTTATGTTTTTTTCATTAAAAAATATTTGACCTTCTGAAGGATATAATAATCCCGCTAGAATCCTCAATAAAGTGGTTTTTCCACTTCCTGAAGGTCCGAGGATAACAGTGAAACTTTCTTCAGGAATTGTGACATTAATGTCATTGAGGGCTGTTTTTTTGCCATATTTTTTTGTTAGGTTTTTTATTTCAACTTTCATTTCATACATCTCTTATGTTTACTGAATTATCAATTCCTTTAAGCAGATAATTTCTTAGAAATACGAAAACCAAAAGCAAAGGAATTGTTACTAATATTGATGCAGCTGCAAATAATCCCCATTCGGGAGAACTAGATTCTATAGACCCCAAAAAAGTGTATAGTTTGATGGGGAGAGTGTATTTTCCTGGTGACTGTAATAATACAAATGCCATCAGAAAACCATTCCATGTACTCAAGAAATTTAACAAGAATGTAATAGCTATCGCTGGTCCTGATAATGGTAAAACAATTTTTCGAAGAACTCTAAATCGCGAATTCCCCATAATCATAGCAGATTCATCTAATTCCTTTGGAATTGAATCAATATACCCTTTTATTATCCATAGTGCTAGTGGTATGGTGTGTGTGCTAAAGGCTAAAATTGCACCAATGTATGTGTCTATTAATCCTAAATTAAACATGATAAGATAAAATGGTATTAGTGTAAGAATGCCTGTAAACATTTTTAAAGTAAAAACTCCAACCATCATCTCCTTCTTAGCTTTAAATGTATATCTTGAAAATCCATAAGCTGCTAAGGCTGTTAAGATGACACAAATGCTTGCTGATCCCAGAGCAATAAGTAGCGAATTAGCGAAGTTCAAGTGAATACTTTCTTGAGTAAATAACCTTCTAAAATTATCTAAAGTAGGATTTTCTGGGAAAAACGAGGTTGGTACAGAACTATTACCTCCCGAGAAAGCTATCCATATAATGTTCCAAAATGGAATAAGTGCCACAGCTGTAACTAAGAATAAGAAGAAAATACTATTTTTAGGTTTGGATGCAATTTCATACATTTTTGATAAGAACTTGTTCTGTTTGAAATTAAACTGGGTGTGGATCCTAAGATAATTTAGAATAAACATGAATGATAGTAAACTGATAGTTGTAACCCAACCTACTAGATTCCAACTTATAATTATCCCCGTCCAAAGTATTGGCTGCAATAGTATAGATATTTTCACAAAGAATTCTGAGACAAAACTAGCAAGTAAATAAATACCTAATAGTGCTAGAATAGTCCAAGGAAGCCAATTTGTCAATTTCAGCAGGATATTGGCCGTTAAGACAGTAGTAAATTGAATTAACAGTATGCCGTGAATTGAATTCAAATTAACTATTCTAGAATCAAGCTTTTGAAGAAAAATCCTAACATTTCTTCTTGTTTGTTTGAACCAGATTATTATTTTTTCTCTTGGTTTGAATTCTACTTCTTCAGAACTATTTTTTCTTATATTTGAAATCATAAAAAACTCTAGAACAATAATAAAGATATTCCAATTCAAAGCATACCACATCTGATAGAAAAAGAATTGTGATAGTGAAAGGATTATATCTACAATAAGAATCACTTTGAACCATTTGATTGAAATGTTCTTTTTTGAAAATATCAGAATAGCTGATATTAGATAGAAGCCTGCAAGGACATAACTTAGTGCATCATTCCAATAAATACCAAAATATCTGAATCCCGTTAAACTTGAAGCTAAATAACCTACTGATTGGAATAGAAAAAGAATGGGTAAAACATATTTATTGGTAGAAGTTTTTTTCTGACTAGAAGGTATGTAAGAACTTTTTGTACCTTTTGACATCTTCACCCATATTAAAACAAAAAACAATGTCAGAAGACTCATGATTGTAGAGTATGCAGCTGCTATTCCAATCTCTCTTTGTTGATAGAACATGTAAAATGTAAACGTGCTAAAGAGATCCGTAGCACCTATGATTCCGGCTTCGTTTGACCCGTATGACAAAAGTGGATATCCGTTCGTTAGTAAAAATGCTACGTTAAAACTACCAAAAGTTTTGATAATTTCCAATATTATTGCTGGGAGAATAATAGGTTTGATTAAAGGAATTACGATTTTTCTTATCTTAGTTCTTTCCCGAATCTGATCAATATCCGCCATATCATTTAATTCTCTGGGAATACTACTCAAACCTGCCAGAAACAATGTTGTTATCAGGGGAATTGAATCCCAAACTTCTACAAAGCATGCGATGAATAATGCTACATAAGGTTGTGTCAAAAGATTTACATTCGTTCCAAAAAGTGCATTAAAAAAGGATATACCACCAGTACCGTGGAAGAATGTTCTCCAAGATAAGATTTTGATGTAAGATGGGATTGCCCAAGGTAGATATAAGAACAGGTACCATAATTTTTTCCTTTTTACCTTGTTTTGAATAATATATGCTAAGATGAAACCTAGAACTATTTTTACCACAATGATTAAGGTACTCCAAACTAAAGTAGTTGTGAAAGCTATTGGAAGTTGAGGATTTTCAGTAATATGAGCATAATTATTGAATCCGGTAAAAACAGGTTGTTCTCCTCTTATAAGGTTGTAAGAGGTAAAAGATAGAAATATACCATATAAAATTGGATAAACTTCCAATAAAACCAGAGCCAATAAAGCTGGGAAGATGAATATATATGCGGTTCTATTGAACGGAACGTCCCTCCTTGCAAAAAAGATGAAGATTGCAACAAATAAAATGACAATAACTAGTAGTGATAGAGAAGTAGCCAACTTTGAATAATGTAATAGATCCTCTTGACTTTGGAGAGTCTCAATTTGTACTGATTCCCAATGAAGTTCTTCACTCACCTGTTGGATGATTTGCATATCCGTATAGTCTACGAAAGTTGCATTAACGAGATATATTGAGAATTGGTATAATTGCGATGGTAAAAGTCCTGTAATTCTTGCATGAATCGTATCTGATTCATTACTAACAATGTAGACTGTAAAATTTAATGTAATCTTCTTTTGTGCAAGAAGATTTGAGTCAGATATAGTATAATTCACTGGAGAGAAATAGTTCTCTTCTCTTTCTACACTTTGATTCAGAAAAATAAAAGACCATGTATGATTAAATCCTGTTTCATTTCTATAATCAATTCTAAATCCATTAAAAAGGGAATTATCTGGAACTGACCAATTGAGTAGAACATACCTATCTTGGATATCCGAAATTGACACATTATCACTTTGAGCTCTAATTTTGTTTGATGAAGGAGATTGAGCGAAAAGAAGAATTCCAATTAAGATTATAACTGTAAGTAAGCTGATTTTGAAATTCTTTGTTAGTTTAATTTTCCTCATTAAGCTCACCTATTAGCGTCTATACCTGCTTGAGCATCATCAAGAGAACTTTGAATGTTTTCGTGATTTAACAATATGAATTGTAATGCTGCTCTCATATAATCAGAATAAAAATTGTAAATGGGATCCATAGGATAATATTGGCTATTTTCAATTTGTTTAATTTGAGTTAAAATTAATGGCTCATTTTGAACAATTGGAGAATATATTGTTTCAATTAAAGTAGGAACCTTGTATTCATTTGAAACCAGCTCTTTTTGAACTTCATTTGATGTTAAGAATAGAAGAATATCATAACAAATATCCGGATGGAGCGTATCCTTTGACATTCCCCATCCTTTAATTTCAACCATTGGAGAAATTCTTTTATCAGTAGAAGATATAATTGGAAGAATCTGAACTCCATAATTTGTTCCTATTTCATTTAAAGATGGGATATACCACCCCCCATAAATCAGCATTGCTCCTTTGTTTGTGATGAATGCTTGAGTAGCTGAATGGCTGGTGTCATCATAACTTACACATCTCTCAACATATTTTAAGTTATAAATGAATTCCATTGCATTTCTAGAAGCAGTGTCATTTACTATGATTGAGTTGTTCTGATATAATGGTCCATGACCAAAACCTGATTGAAAAGCTGGCCACATATAAGGAGACAATGTTCCCCATACAAGGCCATACTCCTGATTCACAGATCGATCAGTCATATTAACCGCTGCTTCGACTAATTCTATGTCCGTCCAGTTTTCTTGAGGGTAAGGTTGACTATTTTGATCGAAGACATCCTTGTTATAAAATAATAAAATTGAATCATACCATAAAGGCAATCCCCAAAGTTCGTTCATGTAACTTAAACTATTAATCGCTGAAGGGAGATATTTTGCTTCATCTGTAGGAGAAAGAAAATTAGTTAGAGAACGGATATACTCTAGCTCTACAAGTTCTCCAAACCAAGCTCCCTTACCAAGGAAGATGTCAGGAGCATCACCTGTCTGTGCTACACTGATGAACTTGTCTAACCACCCGGAAGAAGGTTGCTCAATAAGATTAATATTGATGTCTGGATGCTCTAGCTCATATTGTTCTATAGCATCTGCTATAACTTGAATACCTTCGTATGTGTACCATATATCTATCTCAATGTCCTTTTGTGGTCCTTGATAGAAGCTAAAATAAAACGCAGGGATTACAACTCCAAGTACTGCAATAGAAACTGCTACAATTTTTACATACTTGGAGACCATCTTATATATTCCTTCTAAATTCTCTTTTTATTGTTTTGCGTTTAATTGTAAGAAAATGATGTTTCTATTCAATTATCTTGTCTGTTAAATTTATTTATTTAAAGTGTTGTCAGTTAATAAAATTTATATCATAAATACAAATTAATTTACTCATGAGTAGCAAAGTTAGTACAATTTATATTGGTATAATTTCAGTTTTGGTTCTTACTGGAGCTGGTTTAGGCATATATTTCGGGGTGTTTTATGAGAAGATTTCTGATACAAATGTTGTCTTGACTCTTCAAGGATCAAGTTCTACAAAGAATTATACAATGACTGAAATCAGGAATTTTGCTAATATTACAGGATATGCTGGTTATAGAAAATCTACTGGCACACTAGTAGGACCAAATCTCTACAAAGGTGTAGAAATATCAACTCTTCTAAATGATATAGGAGGGTTAGTTAGTGGAGAGGAGCTTGAGATAGTATCTAGTGATAATTACAAAGTTATTTTTACGTATGATATGCTTCAAGGACATTTTCCTGCATACGATAGTACTACTGGAGATTACTTAGGAATAGGCAATTTTAGTGTTATCTTAGCATATGAAATGGACGGGGGAAACTTAGCTCCAGGAGATGGAAAGCTAAGAATTGCTGCTGTAGCTGAGGATGGAGAAATGTATTTATCTGATGGTTCACCGTGGGTGAAAGATGTAGTGGCAGTTAATGTTATAGCTCTAAGTTCATGGATTGTTTATTTGTATGGGATAACTAACGATAGTGTAGATAAGCCTACTTTTGAAGCGTTTATGTATTTCAATGAAGGAGAAAATAGATTGATTTACCAAGTACAAGAAGGAGATAGATTTAACACATATGAAGGCTTAGCTTTATGGAGAATAATTGCAATAATTGATGGAGGTGCTACTGATTCCTTTAATGACACGCTTGCAGCATCTGGTTATAATATTATTCTCAAGAATTCTTTAGGTGACACTGTTAATCTGGATGCAGCAGACATTGCAAAAAATGATAGTATTATATTAGCTGCTGAGAAAAATGCGGTCTTTCTAGGAGGAAATGATGCCCCGTTAAAATTGGTTGGACCTAGTGTAGTTTCTCTAGAAATGATTGGAGGAATCATTGAAATCAGATTAGATTTCTAATTGAATTTGCTAGGTATAAAGTCTCTAATCCTTATTGTTAAATATGGCACTTTATATAGCCAAAAATAATATCTGAAACAGAGCTGGGAAAGTATGATTGAAAATAACTCAGACCTTCTTACTGGAGAGTTTTTTGATCCAGTTATGGTAAAGTATAGTAAAAAAAGCCATTTCAAGTGGGTAATCAGTCATGTTCTAGCACATAAAGGTATGATAGCTTTATTTTTTCTATTTGCAACAATAAGCGCAGCAATAGCCGCTATTTCTCCAGTTATACTTGGAAAATTAATTTCAGAAATTTTGGATCCTTTTGGAATATGGGAACAAATCACATTTTTTGCGTTTATACTTCTAATTTTAACAATAATAAGTGGTATTGCTAGCTTTGCCTCTGGTTTAATTATTGAGGTGACATCGCAAAGGGTTGAAAGAGATATTAGGGATGAATATTATGCCTCTATGTTATCTAAATCAATGACCTTCCATGATGAAGTTAAAGCCGGTGATGTTATGGCCAGGGCTACTTTTGATACTAGAATGGTAAATTTCTTTGTCAATCCAGTAATTCATTTAGCATATGCTGCGATTTTTGGGGTTATATTTACGATAGGAACAATGTTCTTCATAACTCCCTATTGGAATGGTCTTCCAGTTCTCATTATTATACCGATAATCATTGCCTTCCCAATTTTCTTTTTCGCTAGAAGATTTTACAAATCAGTAGGTCCAATATCAATACAGATACAAGCATCCTACTCTAGTCTTTCTGCTTATTTGCAGGAGAAATTACTAGGAATTAGTGTTATCAAAACATTTGCTCGAGAACCATTCGAAAGAGTTTCATTCAGAGAAAAAAATGATAAGCTATCAGAAGAAATTATTACAAGAGGAAAATTAAGATCAAAATATTATCCTGTATTATTTGTTGGTATGGGCGTTGGTCTCTCTATTCTTTGGGGGAGTTTACTAATAAATTGGGGTATAGGAAATCCTGTTACTTCAGTTTTATGGAATCAAGAAATTTTATTAGCTGGAGGGGGATCTGTATCAGGATTTGGTATCGGAGAATTGATAACTTATTCTCTTTTAGCAGGAAATCTCTTCTTTCCAATTTGGGTGATGTCATGGATGTTAGTTCTTGTTCAGATGGGATTTGCTGGAGCAGATAGAATTGTCGACATACTAACTAAAGAGACAATTATCCCAGCACCAGAGCAACCTATTGAGCGAGAAACACTACATGGAAATTTAGAATTTAAGGATATAACTTTTGCTTATGAAGGTGAAACAAAAGTTTTGAAGAATGTATCTTTTTCTATTCCTTCAGGCAGTAGAGTTGCTATAGTTGGACCTGCTGGTTGCGGTAAAACTACGTTAATGAAACTTCTAACAAGATTATATGATGTAGAATCTGGCAGCGTGAAAATTGATGGTATAGATGTAAAACAGTTGTCTTTTGATACTATAAGACAAAACATTGGTGTAATTGAACAAGATATTGTGTTATTTTCAGCCACAATTAAAGAAAATATCTCATATGGAAAACCTGATGCGACTGATGATGAAATCTTTCAAGCTGCAAGAATGGCTCAAGCTGAAGAGTTTATTGAGAAATTCGATCAAGGTTACGACACAATTGTAGGTGAAAGAGGTACGACACTTAGTGGAGGACAAAAGCAACGAATAGCAATTGCTCGAATGTTGCTTGCTAATCCAAGGATACTTGTTTTTGACGATGCTAGTTCTGCAGTAGATTCCGAAACTGAAGATAAAATTAATACTGCTATTAATAGAGTATTAAAAGATCGAACTAGTTTTATTATTACTCATAGATTATCAACAATAAGACATTCAGATATTATTGTTGTTTTAAAGCAAGGTGAAGTAAAAGCAATAGGTTCTCATGATCAATTGTTGAAGGAATCTGTAGATTACTGGAGAGTTTTTGCTAGATTCTCAGAAATACGAAAAATGATGCCCGAACAAATGAAAACTGAACTATATGAGGGTGAATGAAGCGATGGGATTTATACAAGAATTACCAGATGATAAATACGATAGAAAATATGGTGACATCTATCTGTTTAAGCGATTATTTGGTTATATTGCTAAACATGATAAGAAAACTTTCATTACAGTTCTAGTATGGATGATTCTTCAAACTGGTGCAACTCTTGGAATTCCATTTTTCATAAGATTTATAATTGAAGGAGTACAAGATGGCAATTTCAATGTTGTTTTTTATGTTGAAACAGCTGCAGTAATAATTCTATATGGTTTGTTTTGGTTTGCTCAATATAGAGCTCTTTACAATAGTTCAATATTAACTGGAGAAATGTTAAGAAAAATAAGAAAAGATAGTTTTGAAACACTTCTTAAAAATGATATGAACTTCTATGATGAAAACAAAAGTGGAAAGCTTGTAAGTCGGGTTACAAGTGATTCAGATACAATTTCCCAAATGGTTCAAATAACCACCTCATTCCTAATTAACATCCTTGTAATGTTAGTTGTTATTATCATATTGTTTGTTACCGATGTTAGACTTGCAGGAATAACATTAGCAGTTGTACCAATACTTTTTGGTTTAGGAATTGGAATCAGACTTTTTTCAAGAAGAACATCAAAGAATTGGCGAAAAACCATTGCTATTCTTAATGCAAATGTTGCAGAATCAATATCTGGTATTGAAGTAACAAAAAGCTTCAACCAAGAAAAAGAAGCCTTTGAAAGATTCAAAGGAATTAATATGAGGAATTATCGTGCTGCATATGTAAGAGCATGGGGTATGAGTATTTTCTTCCCAATAATTGAAACATTATTTGGTGTTGGAACTTTCTTGGTACTCTACTTTGGAGGAAAAATAACTTTCCAAATAGGTGATCTAACAGTTGCTACACTCTATTTCTTTATTCTAATGTTGAACCGATTCTTTATGCCTTTGCTGGAAATTACTCGATTCTTCAATCAATTTGAAGCAGGTTTGGCTGCTGTAGAAAGGATTTTTAGCTTGATGGATAGTAAGCCAAAAGTTGTCGAAGATTCTAATCCTTTACCTGTTCCAAAACTTACTGGTAGAATTGATTTCAAAAATATAACCTTCTACTATAATAAAACAGAACCGTTATACAAGGATTTTACTCTATCAATTCCATCAGCAGAGACTGTTGCTATTGCTGGAAGAACAGGTGCCGGAAAAAGTACTTTAGTTTCTTTAATTGCTCGTTTTTATGATGTTGTAGATGGGTCGATTATAGTAGATGGTACAGACATTCGAAAATACGTCATGCAAGACTACAGAAACCAAATAGGAATAGTTTTGCAAGACAATATCCTTTTCAGCGGTTCGATAGAAGAAAATATCCGTTATGGAAAGCTAGATGCAACCAGAGAAGAGATAGAAAAAGCAGCAAAGAGTGTTCATGCTTGGGAATTTATTCAGAGTTTACCTCAAGGATTAGATACAGAAGTAGGAGAAAAAGGGACAAAATTATCCGCTGGACAAAAACAACTTGTTGCTTTTGCTCGAGCATTGTTATCAGACCCCAGAATTCTTATTTTAGATGAAGCTACAGCTGCAATAGATGCTTATACTGAATCTCTTATTCAAGAAGCCCTGAAAGTTTTACTCAAAGATAGAACTGCAATTATTATTGCTCATCGTTTAACCACTGTAGAGAATGCTGATAGAATTATAGTCATTGATGGCGCTCAAATCGTTGAAGAAGGTAGCCATCAGCAGTTAATGGATAAGAAGGGTAAATATTGGCAACTTTATGATATGTATTTCAGACATCAATCTCTTGAATATGTTGAACAAGCAGCTGAACTTGTTTAATTCTGCTTAGAGATATATTTTGTTAGCATTTTCCCAGTAGATTTTTTTGAGTATTTCTTGTGAAAAATCCAAACCAAAAATCTTTGTTTCATTGTTATTCTCAGGATCAGGAATCGGAAAGGGTAGTCCTTCTACATCGGTTTCAAACAAAGCTTGGAAACTAAGGAAACGGTTAATATAATATCCTGGAATAGGTTCTCTATCTGTTCTTCCTGCAACAAAATCAGTTCCAAACATGATTCTATCTTTATGTTTTTTGAAAAATTTTATAACTTCATCTCGTTTATGTGCAAATTCTCTAACCATCCATTTTGCTGATCCAGTATCTACAAAGAGATTTGGAAATTTATCTAGCCATGAGTCTAGTAGTGGTAGATTTTCAGGTTGCGAAGCTAAATGTGCTCCGACAATTCTTAGCTTAGGATACTTCTCTAGTATATTTTTTAATGCATTAACGTGGTCTTTCTTAACACCATATTTGCTTGCAGGCTGATAGTTTTTCTCATAGAGTAAATCTGGATCACTAACATGAAGAAGTAAGGTAAATCGAAGATCTTCTAACTTGGTGAAAAGAGGTTCTAATTTGGGGTCATTCAAGTGAACATCTTGAGTACGAAAATCTATTTTCAAATCTTCTGATTTGAAATAATTAACCCATCTTGGAGAAAACCAGAGTTTTCCAATATTGAAACCATCTTCATAAGCTTTGTCAAGATGGTCAAGAGAGCCCTTGAGGTTATCTTGTAAAGCTTCTCTTATGGAAAGGAAGATTGAATAAACAAAGATGTCTGGAAATTCTCTTTCTATTTCATACCTACTTTTTGAGTCCCTAACAATTCCAAAGATCTTCTTGACGTTGAATTCTTCTTCGTATTTGACCATAGTTCTTACGTCTTCAACCTTGCCTAGATGTGTATGAGCATCAAATACTGGACCAGTATATTTTCTTTGCATAGTTTTAAAGTAAGGATCCATATTGTTCTCAACGTATTCAGTGTCCATAAGAAGCTCTCCAAAAGTAAAAAAACAAGCCTACTTATCTAAATTGTGATTATACAATAATTAAAAAAAGAGAGAAGGAAGAAAAATTATTTCTTTCTTCTTCGAATAATCAAGGCATTTACGAATATTACTGGAACTAGAAGAATAATATAAGTCAAATTACCGAGTTCTGGAACTCCAGGAGGAATACTACTTAATGGATAGGTATCATTAACTCCCCATGCACCATCTAAAGTATAATTTCCACTCACATGGTCATTCCAATAATTGCCTTCCATATTCCAAGGATCATCCCACATATTCAAACTATTTGTATCATCAAAAGCTTGTGAAGTTCCCCCTAGATTGTTAGATATGAATGCATTGTGGTGTATCCAACTACCTGTAGATGAAGCATCTAAATGTAAAGCATAGCCAGTATTACTTTCAAAGAGATTGTGAGAAATGTTTACATAATCAAAATTTACAAACATTAATCCTACCGAACCTGCATTTGTGAAAGCATTGTATTTAATATTTCCTGCTGCACCTTCAGCTATGTATGCATTTGTGATTGTATTTTGATTGAAAGTACTACTAAGGATTGTAGAATTAGTACTGGAAACCATCTGCAATCCATACATATTATTGCTAGAGGTACAATTCTGTATGACTGTATCAATTCCTCCACCTACAAAGATTCCAGGTTTGATAGAATTATGACTACATAATGTATTGCTAACTGTGCAATTCATCGTTACTTCAAGTAACACGCTTCCACCAACATTGTTATTGAAATCACAATTATCAACAACAGTAGAATCACATCCAATAAGAGCTACAGCGTAATCTGTTTGACTAATTGTCAGATCTTTAACAACAGAGTTGTCACAAGCAGCTAAAACTAATTGACCAAAGATATTACTCGAAAAAATTGTGTCATCTGTATCATAATAGAATCCTAGTTGTTTTCCATTAACCATATTGCTTGAAACACTTAGAGTTGCATAATCTACTAATGAGGACAAGTTAAAACGAAAACCATCATTAGTAAGTGTATTATCTGCGATTAAAGTTCCTGTAGATTGAGCTATAAGAATACCTGTTCCGTCATTTGAATAAACAGTATTATTAGAAACATTACCATCAACTGAAAATTGAATGAAAATCCCATTGAAAGTATTATCATGTAGAACATTAAATGTAATATCAGTATTTGTATCTGAATATGTTGCAATCCCATGATAGGAATTATCGTAGCATTCGTTATCCCAAATAGAAGTGAAAGTTGAGCTTCCAACATAAATCCCCGCATAGTTGTTATTATAACAGATATTTTCTGTTGCATTACAGTAATCACTATCGACTATCCTTAATCCATACTCGGTATTTTGGTGTAATTTATTATCTATATAATTACTATAATCAGCGAGAGTACCATAGATACCTGTACCACCATTGATACAAGTATTATTCTTAACTAGAGCATGGGTAGCGGTATCCACATTGATCCCATATGAAGTGCTACCATCACAATAGTTGTTTGTAATATTAGCGTAATCACTACCAATGATTCGAATACCATTAGGACTATCATCAAGAATATTGTTGTCGATTTCAACAGAGCGTTCTGCTGCGAGATATATGTAAATACCATAAATATTTGCGTCTATGAAGCAGTTACGTACAGTAAAGTTTACAGTAGTGTCTCTAATGTAAATTCCGTAATTATCAGTTGTAATGATTTCTAAATTTTCAATTATATAAGGGTCAGTTGCAGTACCAGAACCACTTGTACTGTTTCCTACTAGGTCAGAATCGTTATCGATATACAACGGAACACTTGTTGTATAGTTTAAACGCCTGAAATTCTCCTGTGGAACCTGTTGAGTCGAACTAACACTTACCATTGAGAAAGTAGTTGTTAGTAATATAATAAGAGAAAAAATTCCTAGCATATTGTTTCTTTTTATTCTTTTATTCATCTAATCACAAGAAGGTATTAGGTAGACTGTCATATAAAACATTTACTGGAAACATTACAATTTCAATGTCGGCATTAAATCCCTAGTAACTTTCTAAAATCTATATCCTTGTAACTCATTATGTTTATCAGACTAGAAATATTCTCTTTATCTAAAGAACTACCTGAATATTTCTTCAAGAGCTTATCTACTTCTTCAGTTGCTCTTTGAGTAACAGATTTTCTTCCTTTGTTTATCCATTCTTCATTGGTTGATCGATCGATAATTTGATTAGGAATGTAATGTTCCTCCCTGAACCATTTCAATGTGTGATCATGTGAAAGTAAATGAGTTTTCTCTTCCAAATCGATTAACAGATTTTTTGCAATAGGTTCATCTCTTTGAACAATACCCTTGTTGAATTTGTGAATCATTCCACACATCTGATTATCAATGACAACTTTCTGAATACTTTGAGTTGTTTCGAAATCAATCATACCAGCTCCAGAAATCATGTTTACCCCCTTGATTCCAGCTAAAAGAGCTCCCATACCAGATTCAAATCCAGATTGCATATCAAGTATCTTGGTATCTGACATACCTAGATAAGTATGAGTAGGTAGATTGAGATATTTGCCAATTTCAACATAACCGAGATCAAGAATCATAGTATCAATAGAACCCATGGGTGTGGTAGCCTTTCGTAGATCGAAAACTGCGGGAGAACCTCCCCAAATTACAGGAGCTCTTGGAGATACAAGTTGAGTTATAACTAATCCAGCTAATGTTTCTGCTGCATGTTGAACGATTGCTCCGAGAATAGTAACTGGTGCATTAGCACCTGTCATTGGCATAGAGACAAATTCAGAAGGGATGCCATATCTAGCACAATCAATTATACTTTGACATGTCAAGTCACTCCATTTTAAAGGTGGTGAGGGGCAAGCATCAAATATGGCAAGAGGTTTTTTTCTTAGTTCTTCTTCACTTCCTCTTACAGCTACCAACATATCTTTCATTACTTCAAATGATTCTTTTGCAAATGTTCCAGTTACAATTGGTTTTTTTGAGTAAATCAATGAAATTAACATTCTATATCTATCACCAATTTCTTCTGGTACATCTGAACAAATTATAGCTGTACTTTGAGCATGTATATGTTCAAGTTGATCAACAACCTTAGTGAAATTAACAAAATCCTTTGTAACCGCGGATCGAATTTCATTAGTTTCTGGATCTAAAACATTAAGTGCTGCTGAACCAGGGTCAAAACAGATATTGTCTCCCTCTAATTTAGTAACTAAATTGCCGTCTCTATCATAGAGCGGAACTGATGAGGGGGCAGTTTTTAATGATTTCTTAATAAGATCTGGAGGGATTTTTACTCGTCTGTTAATTGTGTCAACATTTAATCCTTCATTTTGTAGGATTTGTATTGCTTCATCATTTTCGACAAAAAAACCGAGTTCTTCTAGTATTTCCATTGCTTCTATTACAACTTTTTCCTTTAGTTCTTTTTCAAGAATATTGATAGTAGGTCTCATCTCAATCAACTCAAATAATTAATCAGTTATGTATAAAATAGATTGGTATTTTAAAAGATTATTTCCAATTAAACAAAGAAAAATATCATCTTTTAAGCTTTCTTTTATAGTAATTACTATTGAAAACAACATATTAATTATACTTTACTTTAATTAATCATAGATTCATCACAATATTACTTAATAATTATTATAAGAACTTATTAATATATAGGATAATAAAAGAATAACTATTTAAAGATATGAATAGTTATATGATTGACTAACTGTAATGCTCGATTATGAAGAAAAATGGTATCCCTAACGAAAATTGACTTCGTTTATGATATTTAATATTGAAAACTACTCTATTTACTTAGAACGTTTAAAACGGTGAAACTTCAAGAAAGATTCCTACTAAGTCAAAGCTACAATACTAGAAAACAATTAGGTGAAAAAAATGTATAAAGAAACAAAATACGTGGAAAACAACTCTAACTTGGAATTAGTTTATCAAAACTACTTTATTACGAGAAAAATAGTGTGTAGAATAAAATCACCCCTCTTACATAATGCTAAGTGGGTGATTTGGTGAATATTGCCATAATAGGAGCTGGATGTGGAGGACAAGCAATTGCAGGTTATCTAGCAAGCAAAGGAAATAAGGTTAATCTCTACAACAGATCCACAGATAGAATTCGTCTTCTTATGAGAAAGAAGGAAATTGAATTACAAGGAGAAATACATTCAAAGGGAAAATTAAATCTAGTTACTAATGATATTTCAGAGGCTGTGAGGGGGACAGAATTAATTATGGTCGTTACAACAGCTACTGGACATTATGATATTGCTACTGCTTTAGCTCCCCATCTTCAAGAGGAGCAAACAATTGTTCTAAATCCTGGAAGAACTTTTGGTAGTTTAGAATTTATGAATGCTCTTTTAGAAGGAGGTTTGACTGCTGATGTTACTATAGCAGAAGCTAATACTTTGATTTACGCTACAAGGATCATAAAACCCGGTTTAAGCGATGTTAAGGGGATTAAGAATTCAGTTTCTTTATCAGTTATACCAAATCATCGCACTTCTCAGGTAATTTCAATGCTAAATGAAGATTATCCTCAGTTTTATGGTGTGGAAAACTTCTTAACAACAAGTTTAGGAAATATTGGAGCTGTGTTCCATCCTACAATAACTTTGTTAAATGAAGAGAGAATAAGAAATAAAGAACCATTTGATTTTTACAGAGACGGGGCTACAAGAGAAGTAGTTGACTATATGGAACAAGTTGACAATGAAAGACGAACCATTGCAAGAAGCTTTGGAGTAGAAGTTCAATCATTAAAAGAATGGTTGTGTGAAAGATATAGTCTCCCAAACTCGAGTCTTTTTGATGCTTTACATAACAATCCTTTTTATGCAGGATTAACAGCTCCTACAACTTTCGATATGAGATATTTAACAGAGGACATTCCTACAGGTCTAGTTCCCTTTTCTGAACTTGGTAAATCCATTGGGGTTGATACAAGATATATCGATGAGTTGATAGAAAAAGCATCAGAGGAGCTGAAGGTTGATTTTAGAAGTCAAGGAAGAAATTTAAATAGATTAGGGCTTGATGCTAAAACAATTTTTGAAGATTTAAGAATAGTGTCTGAACTTGAAACAATAACAGAATATAAAGCTGCAGTTGGAGCTATTGTTGGAGGAGAGTAAATGAAAAAAATCTTGGGTGCCTGTATTGGTGATTGTGTCCATATTGCAGGAATTCATAGATTTTTGAAATTAGCAGAAAAACAAGGCTATGAAACAATTTTCTTGGGACCTGCTGTAGAAACTGAACAACTCATTAATGCAATTAGAGAGCATAACCCTGACATAGTAGGTTTGAGTTATAGATTAACTCCTAAAGCAGGAATAAAAATCTTAAGACAATTGAAAAGAAGAATTACTGAAGAAGGTTTAAGTGAAAGAGAATTTATCCTAGGAGGCTTACCTGAATTAATTCAAAGCGAAAAACAAGATGGTTTTTTTAGTGTTTATTTTAAAGGAGATGATGCAGATCAAGCGATTGCTTATCTTAAAGGAAGTTTTGTAGAGGATAAATTTCTAGTACCTCCTCAACATATTATTGAAAGAATAGATTCAAAAAATCCTTTTCCTGTTTTAAGACATCATTTTGGTTTGCCTTCTTTAGAAGAAACAACAAAAGGAATTAGAAAGATAGCAAAAAGTAGATGTCTTGATATTATCTCTTTAGGAACTGACCAAAATGCACAAGCACACTTTTTCCATCCTGAAAGAATGAGTTCTGGTAAAGGTGCTGGAGGTGTTCCTGTCAGGACAAAAGAAGACTATGAACAGCTTTTTCAAGCTTCGAGAGTAGGAAATTACCCCTTGATAAGGGCTTATGCAGGAACAGATGATTTGATCGAATTAGCTCAGCTTTATGTTGACACAATAAATAATGCTTGGGCTGCAATACCTATCTTTTGGTTTAACCAAATGGATGGAAGAGGTCCAATGGAGTTAAAATCCTCAATACAAGCTCATCTTGATGCAATAAAATGGCATGCTGAAAAAGAAATCCCTGTTGAGATCCTTGAATCACATCATTGGTCTTTGAGAGATGCAAAGGATGAAGTAGCGATAGCAGCAGGATTTTTGGGTGCTTATATTTGTAAAAAGTTGGGAGTAAGAAATTTTATCTCACAATATATGTTTAATACTCCACCTCAAACAAATCAAAGAGATGATTTGGCTAAGATGCTTGCTCAAAAAGAAATGATTGAATCGCTTCAAGATGATAATTTTACTGTTTATACTCAAACAAGAACAGGATTATTTAGTTACCCAATTGATTTAGATATGGCAAAAGGGCAACTCGCACAATCAACAATGTTGCAGATGCAACTTAATCCACATATTATTCATGTTGTAAGTTATAGTGAAGCAAACCATGCTGCAACCCCTGAAAATGTTATTGAAAGCTGTAAAATAGCAAAGCAAGTAATTACTAAATGTCTAGAAGGTCAACCTGCGATGATATGGGATCCTTATGTTCTAGAAAGAAAACAAGACCTAATTGAAAAAGCAGAATTTATAGTTAATGCAATAAAATCTATTGGATCAATACTGGATTCTGATGTTCTTTATGAGAGCGTAAAAAGGGAATTATTACATGCTCCTCAACTTGATTCTTATAGAAGCAAAAAAGAAAGAGAAATTTTCTCTCATTAATTTATTTTGTTCTGCGATAGGCGCAATTAATCATATCGCAATTCTCACAACCCCTTATTCCTAGTTCTTTATCAACCTCTAATCCTATATTGATTGCGAATGAAACAGATTTTACTGGATTCATCATCATTGAAGTAGATAGAGAAACACCTATTTTTTCGCTATCCAGAAGACTGAAAATTTGTTTTTGACCCTTATCTAATTCCCACTGACAGTATCCAGGGCTAAATCGACAACTGACTTCCTTTTCTTGAATTGTGTCACTTAACTCGTTTAGAATGATCTGATTTACTTCTTCAGCTGTCTGTTCAGCAGCATGAGAAGCTATTGCATCCAGTATGACTCCTTTAGCTAATTTTCCCCTCTTGAGATAATCTTTACTTAAGTTTTCCAAATCTTTACTAATTGTACAAATAGCGAATACAGTGATATCAGATTTCTTGAACAGAAATTTTGGCTTAAGGTTTTTACTCCCAAAAATCTCAAAAATCCCTCTCGGTTTGATTAAAGGTTGAGCAAGTTCCTTCATTTCCTCAATCTCTTTTATCATTTTTTCTGAAGGTTTCGTCATATCCTTATCAGATTGTTTATTCTGTAATAAACGAAGAATTTCATTGTCATCCAATTTAATTTGAAAATTCTCCAGAACTCCCAACTTATTCACCTTTAACTTGCTTAGCAATTTCTTTGATGAACTCTGGGTTTGAACCACAACACCCACCAACTACTCTTGCTCCATT
Organism: Candidatus Heimdallarchaeota archaeon; assembly: GCA_019057375.1. GTDB lineage: Archaea > Asgardarchaeota > Heimdallarchaeia > Heimdallarchaeales > Heimdallarchaeaceae > UBA460. The sequence continues at coordinate 27,271 of DXJF01000040.1, read as the reverse complement.
CTTTATAATCTGCTCAATATCTTGTGCAAAAGGTTTAGGTTCCGTTAGATAAACTGTTTTACCATTCTCTAATTGGGGTTTTCCAGCATTTGGTTTTGCTAAAATAGGAAGGATTGTTTCTTGAGAAATCAAAGGGATAAGATCTATCATTTCATCACTGCTTATTGTACAATTTGCACCAATGACATTGGCTCCAGCTTTCTCTAGATTTTTTACACAATTCGACACCGTATCTCCCATAATTGTAAAATATCCTCTTTTGGTTTTTTGAAATGTAATAGATGCAAAAATGGGTATTTTAGAGATGCTTCTTGCAGCTTTAACAGCTGCTTCAGCCTCTTTTAAATCAACCATGGTTTCAATAAAGAAAAAATCTATATCGGCGTCTGCTAAGTACCCAGCTTGTTCTAAGAAATTCTCTTCAAAATCACTAACACTTGCAGTACCTACTGGAGGGAGAAATGCTCCAGAAGGTCCAATGTCTCCTGCGATGAAACAGTTTTCTGGACAGATTTCTCTTGCAAGGTCTACTGCTTTTTGATTATATTTTTCAATACTTTGACCATGTTTGTGTGCAGTTAATTTCATTCTAGAACCACCAAAAGTATTTGTAAGAACAGCATCTGATCCAGCATTAAAATAATCCAAATGGATTTTCTGGATTTTTTCTGGATGAGAAACATTCCATTTTTCAGGTGGAGTACCAGGTTCCAAACCTTGATCAATAAGTATGGACCCCATTGCACCATCTAAAATGACTACTCGTTCTTTAACTAGTTCAAGAATGGATTTATTATTATTCAGAAGGAAACCTCCTATCTACCTAATACTTTTCTTGCCAATTTAACTGCACTGACAGCATTTTCAGCCGATCCATCTGCTCCAATCTCTTCAACCCATTTTTTGGATATGGGCGCCCCCCCTATAAGAATCTTGAATTTATCTCGGAGTTTCTTCTCCTTCAGCTGATCAATCAATTTCTTTTGACCAATCATTGTAGTTGTCAATAATGCTGACATACAGATAATCTGTGCTTCAACTTCTACAGCTTTGTCAATGAACGTGCTAATTGGTACATCTGCTCCAAGATCATAAACTTCGAACCCTTCTGCTGATAACATAGAAGCTACTAGAGTCTTTCCAATATCATGAATATCTCCTTCAATGGTACCAATTACAACCTTACCAAGGCTTCTATCCTCTTTTCCTTTCATTAAAACCGGTTTAAATATCGTCATAGCTGCTTTCATAGCTTCAGCACTACGCATTAGTTCCGGCAAGAAGAACTCTCCTTCTTCAAACAAATCACCCGCCTTTCTTATGGCCAGTGAAAAGGCATCAATTGCAATGTTAACATCAATCTTATCTTCAATTGCTTTGTTAGCAAGTTTTTCTGCTGCTTCTATATTTCCATTAAGGATTGCTTCTTTACAATTATCTGCAAAATTCATCTGTTTGTCAAAATATCTCTAATTTGGAAGGATAAAAAAGTTTGCTCTTATTGATGATAAAATATGAGAGTTTTATTCGTGACATGCTTTTATTGTCCAATCTATCAAAGGCTGAAGAGATTCTGATAACCCTTCACCCTTTTCAGAGAGAGAATATTCCACTTTTGGTGGAATCTCAGGGTGAATCTCGCGAATTAGAATACCTTCCTCAGTTAGTTCAGTCAAACGAGCTGAAAGCGTTGCATCACTGATTTTGTTCTTTTTCCATCCTCTATGGAGTAGTTCCCTAAGGACATTGTAGCGAACTTTCTTACCATTACTTAAGACGTTGATTATTTGAATGCTCCATTTCTTGCCAATTAGATTCAAAATTCTTTGTGCTGGTATGAAGCAAGGATACCCATTTTGTTCATGAGTGCATTTTACTATAGACGGATACTCATTGATTTTATTCATTTACTTCACATTATCAGAGTTACTTTAAGAAGCATTAGTGTACCCTTTTATATAATACTTTTGTATCTAAAGTAATAACACTTCAAAAAATAAAGTGAGGTTAAGAGAATGAACGATGATTGTAAAGGAAAACAGCATAATTGTGGAGAATTTACTGGAAACGAAGATAAGGAAAAAAAGCTTAAGCACTTGAAAGATTGCAAAGAAGATTTACAAAATAAAATAATAAAAATTGATGAAGCAGTGTCTAAATTAGAGAGCTAGTTTTCCTTCTTCATCTCTATTTTGGAAAGTATTTACTTAATTCCCATAAAGGTGGAACTAATTCAAGTTCTACAAGCATATCAAATAACGAAAATGCTCCCCAACTGTTTGTAACTTTTCCATATTTGTTGATTTCAAGAATTGCCATTGCTTCGAGCTCAACTTTTTTATTTGTTGGTTCAAATCCCCAAGCGTTTCCTCCATGTATAGCCGATGCCTTATAATGGACCCAGACTTTACTTTCATCAGCTATAATGTTTTGAATCTTGTATTTTAGTTCATGAAACGCCGATCTAAAGTATTTCATTTCATATATAACTTGTTCTGGTCCTTTTTTTGGAATATGTACCCACTCTGGATCATAGTCGGGATGAATGATTTCTCGAGCTATATCAAAATCAGGTTTACTCCACATCTCCTCAAACCATAATCTGCCTATTTCTTTATTCCTTTCTACAGACATAATTTAACAAAGTATGAAGCGTTAATAATTGTTCTGGATTTCATTAGTTTTGAAGCAGTTCAAGTATCAACTGTTTCGCTTCAAGATATTTATCCTTTTGATTAGATTCACTAAAGAAATCTGCAGCTGTCATACCTATGTACAGTTTGTAGCATAGCAATCGTTCTTTATAGTTTTTAAAATCTACTTTGCTTGAATCCTTGTACTTCTCATAATACAATTGGGAGTAAGTATTTTCAACCCGAAAACGCCAGAAATCCAACCAAGCTATATCATAAACAAAATCACCGAATAGAGAATGCTCCCAATCATACACAGCTGTAATATTACCATCTTCGTCAGCGAGAACATTATCATATCCGTAATCAGCATGTACCAAATAACGTTTAGTTGAACAGAATTTGACTAGTTCTTTTATTCTTGTTGAACCTTGTAAGTACAAATCTATTTCGAAAATTCCTTCTGAAAATTTGTCATTTGTGTAAATTTTTTGTCTTTCTATAAACTCTAGAATGTGTTCCTTCATTGATCCCAAAGGAGCTTCATTCAACTTATTCCAGTTTCCATAACCTTTGGTTGAGGAAATATCAACAGAGTGAATTTGATAAAGAACATCAATTAAAGATCTGTCAATGAGACTGAATTTTTCTTTTGGAGAAAGATGCACAAACTTTCCTGGAGCTTTTTCAACAATACAATATACGAATTTTTCACTTTCGACTTCTTTAAAAATTCCATACTTGATGATATTTGGAATGGGTACTTGAATATCCTGTTTCTTCAAAATTTCTGCTACTGAGATTTCTTTACCAAAGGGATCTTTTTTTCTAAATCGTTTCCTAACTCTTCGAATCTTTATTACATAGCTCTTAGAGTTGTCATCAAAGGAAAATGCTTGAGAAATCTCTCCTCCTTTCAGCATTTCGACATTTTCTATGTCAACACTAACGTTTTTTCTTAAGAATTCTTCAACTTCTGCTAAGTCTATTTGTGTTTTTAGTGAAGACATATTTCAATGTAAGAAAAAATCGTTATAACCCTTTGCTTAACTGAAACAAAGGAGAAGAAGAAAATAAATATGTTAGGTTGATATTAGCTCATAAACTGCTTGAGCTAAATCTTCTTTCTTCTATGCATAGCAAAAAATGCTTCTACCATTCTTTGTTTCTGTTACTTTTTCAGCAATCATCTTTGCAGCTTTTACTAGCACTCGAAAGTCAAAATATCTCCAACTCTGAATGACTTAACAATTTTTTCTCCAAAATAATTAGTCATGAATTTTATTGCTTTTTTACCAGTGCAGTGACTAAAATAGAGCATAGGTTTTTTATATTCTTTTTCAAGTTTTTTAGCAACATATTCTAACTCTTCTTCCTCTGATAGAGCAACTAAATGTGTTCCACCTATTATCATTTTGATGTCTTCATCAGGATAAATTTCTTTGGCTCGTAAGCAGATATTTAGAACTCCCGCATGACCACAGCCAAGAATCAACACAATACCTTCTTTTGTTTTTAAAATCAGAGAAAGATCATCTAGAAGCTCATCTTTAACAAATTTCTTATCTATTTTTATTGTCAGCTTATCAATTTTACTAGGTTTTTCTTTCCATTCAGAAATTTCACCTATTGTAGTTAAGAAAGGTGATAACTCAAATGGTTCAGTTACTGGGGTTAAAGATATTTTTTCTCTGATTTCTCTGGATAGTTTAGGAAAACCGAAATTATATATCTTGTATTTTAAAAGAGCGAGAATTCTCAAAACAAATTTAGTTACTCTTCTCTCTTTGAAAGCATAAGGGTGAGCAATTATCTCAAGGACAGGTGCATCTCCTCTCGCATTCATTAATGCTTCAATACCAAAAGTATGGTCCCAATGACCATGACTTAAAACTAGTGTATCAATGGATTTAGGATCAATATCTAATAATTGCATATTATGACGAAGTACCATGCCCTGGTCTCCTGCGTCAAACAGAATTTTCTTATCCTCTAACTCAAATAAGTAAGATAAACCACTTGATGGAATGAAATCACTATTATCTTGAGTTGTATTGTCAACTATATTTGTTAATTTGACTTGCATGTAATTTCAGAAGTTATTGAAATTCCCCACTTATATTTTTATCTCAATGAATTTACTAAATTGGGCTCAAAACTTATAATTCGGAAATAAAATAATATAAGTATGCATAAACTTCCTGGAAAAAAATTTAGGGTGACTAAAGCAGTTAAAAAACCTACAGTGAATGTGGAAGAAAAACGTTGTCCGATATGTCATCATCCAATTGATCCATCATGGAAGTTCTGCAAGAATTGTGGATTTAAGCTTCATTCTGACTAAAATGTCCCACTCTTTCGTTACTCTTTCTAACTTGTCTCTATTGATGTCTGAGAATTTCGTCTCGGGACAAAAAGACTTTTATATGATTAGGTAAACGTTATATTGTCCCGAGACGTAATTAAAAGTGATTGAAATGAATGACGAAGAAAAAAGAAGACCAGGAAGACCCAAAAAATATGCTACTGACGCGGAACGAAAAAAGGCCTATCGTGAACGCAAAAAGGAAGAAAGACAAACCTGGGAAAAATCACGAGTTAAACGAATTGTTGAATTACAAGAAAGAGTTGATAAAATGGAAAAAACTATTGTGAAAACAGTCTATGATGAGGACTATCCGGGATCCTCCTTGCATAGAGAGTTACATGAACAGATTAAGGTACGTTCAGCTAAATACACTCCTGTAGAATTATCTAAGATGCCACTCGAAGACTTGCTTAGGATCCAAGAAACACTAACAACTAGATATTATGGCAGTTACTACAATCCTATTCTCGCAGCCTTGGAAACCGCAATCATGCCATCAGTCGATAAAGAATTTGATTCTCGAAAATCTGAACTTGGTTTAGTGTCTCCACAAGAGAAACTAGCTAAAAAATTGGCTAAAGTACATGATGAAACTACTCCAAAAACTAATCAAAGAGTGGATGAGTATATAGAGAAACTCAAAGCTGAAGGAATAACATTATCGATAGAAGAGATGCTAACACTTAGATCAACAATGGAGAAACGACCAGATGAACAATTTAGACCTTGGAGAGTAATAAAAGCTCCTTACAGAACAGATCAGCTAATCGAGGTTTTTCAAGAAATGATGATGCTTTACAATGTTCAAGCAGAATTATCTAGAAGAGAAAGAGATACCGAACTTGATTCAACAATTGAAAAACTTGAGAAAAGATTAGGGGATTTGGAAAAAACCCTTACAGATGAGAAAGAAAGGGCTATCAAAGAGAGCCATGCAAGAAGAAAGGAGAAAAAGGATAGCGATTGAAACAATACTAGCAAATGTTGAATTATGAGCCTTTACTACTTTTTTTCTCTATTTAGAGTAAAAGTTATATTTTGATAGTCTTATATTAGTTCTAGTGATTACATGTCAGTGAAGAGACCAGATGCATTTATCTGTAATAACTGTGGGAATCGTTTCAACAATGAAGAGAAAAAGACCTTAAAGGAGCAAATTGATGGAATTTTCACCACAAAAACTGTATGTCCTGAATGCCTTTCACCCGATATACGAACTACAATTACTGGACACAGAGAACAATAGTCTCTAAAATGTGTATTACGGGGGTAATTTAATCTAACAATATGTTCAATTATCAATTTTTGCCTACTTTAAATATCATTTTGTTCATATGATTTCAAAGGTGGCTTCAATCTCTACAGAAATAATTACTAGAATATTTGACATAGAATCTATAGAAAATGAGTTGGAGCTTGATACTGATGTTTTTGATAAACACTCTTCTGCTGTTAATTTACTAATCAAAGAAGGAATAAATTTATCTGATTTAATATTCGAAAACGAAAGTTTGGTAGCAGTAAAACAATTCTATACAAGAGTAACTAAACAACCAAAACTAAAGGAAGCTTTACGTCAATTAAAAATAAGAGAAAGACTAGTACGCTGTGCTGCACAATATGCATACTTCTCGATTAGAAATTCAAAGAGCACTAAATGTGTTTATACATTAATAGCTCAAACATTAAGTGAAAAATCTACTTGGTTAGATTTGCATTTTGAACACTGGAAATATTGTGATTTTAATAAGAATACTTCTCTAAAGTATAAGATTTTGCTACCTATTGAATATATGAGACAAATCAGGGAAAAAATAGATTCAAGGAAAAAAGTAAACTGGTCTTCATTTGTTATTAATAATTGTTTTTTGCACTTAAAAAAACATCTTCTTAAAGAATTACAGCAATTGTTCATAGAATTTTCTATACAAAAAGAAGACATAAAACAAATACTTGTGAAACAATATTCGGAGGTTTACAAATCTACACTATTGAATAAATTCAGTGCTAGAGCTTCTTCGATGTTGACTCGTCGTTTTAAAAGGATAAAAAAAATTCTTGTGTCAAAAGGTAATCTGTCAAAAATAAATAAACAACATCTAACTAAAGTAGTTTATCAAATATGCAAAACAAAAGACTTACTCTCAGTTGAAACAGATGAATGGTTGCTAAAGAAAGAGCTTTGGATGATTGGATTCAAAAACAAAATTAATAATGATATGACTAAGGACAAGTTACTCAAAGAAATTGAAAACCAATTAAATAAGAATAGGAAAATACCTTCTAATATTTTTCTGAAACATCTTATTTTTCCCAATAAGTTTAATCTTCGTATTTATTTATCTGGAGATCTTAAGAAAGACTTTATTTCATTTTATATCAGGTTAATTAATTACCATATAATTAGACTAGCTATAAATCAGTTAAAACACATTTACCTTCCAAAAGTGAGAATCTTTTTGCAGAAATTTATCGAAAAGCCAATGAAATATCTTAAAACTCCAAAATTTACAAAATCTTCAATTCCTCTCGGAATAGATGATGGTCAGATTTACAAACTTATTTATAATCAGAATGAAGTAAACATCTCTCTATCCTTCTATCCAAATATAAGAAGTGAATATAAGCTAGTAAAACCAGAGCGTTTTTATGAGTTAATCAAAAGAGGAGCTACTCCTTCTCGTGGTGTACTAATGGCTAGAGGTAGTAAGCTAAAACTTGCTATTCCGTTTTTGAAGCGTTTACCTAAGCTACTAAAAGAAAAACCACTTGAAGAACAAAAAATACTCAATTGTGATTTAGGTTTGAAAACTTTTGCTACTTTGAGTATTACTCAAGGCAATATTGAACTGCAAAGAAAATTCCTTGATCAAAAAGAAATAAACGGAAAAAAAGATAGATGGTTCGTTAATGTAAATGAAAAATCACCAAAAGAAAAGGAACTATATTTTAATTATGCAAACTTAAAATCCAAGTTATTGAATTTACAATGTAAAGTGTATTCTATTCAGGCAAGACTAACCAAATTGAAGAATAAGAACAAGCTAAAAAGGAAAAAGAATAAACAGTATCCAAAATACAACCACACTAAAGAATATTGGTATTTAAGAAGAGAATACAAATCTTGCTGGTTGAGCATACAAAATATTCATACTGAGATAATTCACCAAATTAGTACACGAATAGTGGAATTTGCGAAGTACAATAATGTAGATTCAATACGTTTTGAAGACTTAAGGTGGGCAAAACATATCTCAAAGATGAAAGGTGGGTTTTTCCTATCAACTTGGCAGGTTCATTGGTTCTTTAGCCAAATTATCCAGTTTACTTCTAAATTAGCTAGGAGAGAGAAAATAAGGATTTATTTAACTAATCCTTTTAAAAGCTCAAAGATTTGCTCTTGGTGTGGAGAAGAGGGAATTAGAATAGGAAAACTTTTCCAGTGTCGAAATAATATGTGCAATTTAAGTTTAGATAGTGACTTGAATGCAGCTAGAAACTTAGGAAATATATCACGAAATATCATTCCCTTAAGACTATAGGTTTTAAGGAATGGGTTTCCATGTAATCCCATTATAAGCTGTTTGCAAGATAACAGCTTTGAAAACATGGTAATTTCCTTATCTACTAATAAACATTATAGCTAAATTAAGAATCATAATAAATAATTACAATATATTCCTCAATGATATACGAGTATTATATAACAAATAAAAGTGTCTCTCTATTTTATTATCATGCAACCAGAGAATCTTGTAGAAGAAATGAATGGTATTCTCTCTAAAATGGATAACGACTTGAAGAATTTAAATAGAGAATTGGACAAAATCTTGATTCAATATCCAAAGTTCATTGATGACGAGGAAAAAAAGCTGAAATACGCTATGTTCAAATTTAATCAAGGAAAATTCAATCATGGAAAATAGATTGAAATTATTGCTTTCCGTTTATTTAGAGAACTGAACTTTGGGGGTTACGTCAGTTCGTTGATTTTTATCTATATTTAGATTTTTTGAGGAACAATTTTTATAACAAAGAATATTTGTCATAATTATAGTACTGTATAGGTTTTTCTATGAAAGAAGTAAAAGTTATCATCCCCTCCGAAAAACTAGAGCTAGTTAAAGAATTAGAGGAGAAGCTTGGATTAGTATTCAATATTTTAATATTCGAGAATGTAGTAACAATAAACACTACTTTAGAAAATCAACATACTTCTACTCTTTTAGAGGAACTAAAAGGATTGGGAGTTGGGACTGTTTTTGGTCGTATTACAGTATCTCCTATCGCCTTTGAAATCTCTTCTGATAAAAAGGAATCAAAAGCTCGAGGAAGAGCGATAAGTATTGATGAAATGATTGCGAATATCAAAGGTTTAGCTTTAATGAATCCAACCTATTTAGGATTGATATTACTCGCAGGAGCACTCGCTTCATTTGGACTTATCTACAATAGTGTCATAATAGTGATTGCAAGTATGATTATAGCTCCTCTGTTAGGACCTATTGCTTTAGCAGTTATTGGAACTATGACACCCAAGAATATCTATTCAAAGAGAGCAATAGTTACCGAAATACTAGGTATAGCATTCATAATAGGTTTTGGTGTAATTGTGGGTCTAATCTATAATAGTTCTGATCCTTCAATAATTTTAAACCAAGTTCCTCCTACAAATCCTGATTCACAAATAGCTATTAGGATTCTACCAAATACCGGAGATATTGTAGTTGCAATAGCTAGTGGTTTAGCTGCAGGAGTTTTCATTGTCAGGGGAGAAAATACTGCTATTGTGGGTGTTGCTGTCGCAGCTTCTTTATGCCCTCCAGCAGCAAATGTAGGCGTTTTACTTGCAAGTGATGCAACAATTAGGATGGCTTCAGGATCATTGTTATTACTTGTTTTGAACATTATCGCAATATATGCATCCTGTGCGTTAATATTCTGGACATCACAATCATTTGTCAGAGGAGGAACTGTTTCAGCAAGACAATATAGAAAAATTAGCAAATTATACATTATACAAATAGCTATGACATCTCTTATACTGGCTGGTATTGTTATTCTAATCGTATTGAACAATATTCATGGATTTTTAGAAGTACTTCTCTTCGGGTAAGAATTAGCTTACCTGAAATGTTCAATCATAGATTTCATTACCATCTTTACTGCATGTTGAGCCTCTTCGTTTAAGTCAGAGAAACCCTTACCACAATCAGGACATGCTTCATAACCTTCAGGGTCACTTTTATCAAACTTGAATCCACAGTGGAAGCAGTAAACATCATTAGGGAGTTTGCTCATTTGAATCAATACAAAATATAGATTGGGTGCAAATAAACTTTTGTGAAAATTCTTTTTTCTCATTTTTTTTAAAAAAAAACAATATACTAAAAATTTATTACTCTCTATGCGTCAAAAAACACACTATGACATCAGTAGAAAGATTGTGCGAAAAACATTCTGTTGAAAATGCTTTAGAACACGGGAAAGCAGCTTTAGGTCCTGTAATGGGTAGAGTCTTTAAAGCTGAACCTGAATTGAGAAAGGATGCAGACAGCATCAGAGAAATATTAGAAAAGAAAATTGAATATATTAATTCATTAAAACCTGAAGAAATACAACAACTCGCACAAGAAAAGTATCCAGAACTTCTGCAAAAGAAGGAAGAAATAGTTCAGGAAGAAGCTGATTTCATACGAGAAATCATTGAAGAACATAACCGAACCGGAAGATTTGGAGGAAAGGTTCATACTCGATTCCCTCCAGAACCCAATGGATGGCTTCATGTTGGTCATGCATATTCCATTAATCGAAACTATAACTTTGCAGTAGAATATGGAGGTAAATTCAACCTAAGATTTGATGATACAAATCCTCTAACAGAAGAAGAAGAATTTGTTGATTCAATAATTAATGATGTTCTATGGTTAGGGGTAGATTATGAAGATAGACTTCTCTTTGCTTCTGATTACTTTGACCAACTCTACGAGTACGCGGTTCAATTAGTAAGGAAAGGATTAGCATATGTAGATGATTCTAGTATTGAAGAAATACGTGAAATGAGAGGAACCATTACAGAACATGGTAAGGAAAGTCCATACAGAAACAGATCAATTGAAGAAAATCTAGATCTATTTGAGAGAATGAAAACTGGAGAATTTAAGGACGGGGAAAGAGTTCTTCGAGCAAAAATCGATATGGCTCATCCTAATATGTTAATGAGAGATCCGATAGTATACAGAATCCTTCATGCAAGTCATCATAATACTGGTGATAAGTGGTGCATCTATCCAATGTATGATTGGGCTCATGGTTTAGAGGATTCAATCGAAAGAATAACTCATTCAATCTGTACTCTGGAATTCGAAGTACATAGACCACTTTATGATTGGTATATAGATCAATTAGACGATGAAGATGGTAATCCAATTCATCATTCTCAACAAATAGAATTTGCTAAAATGAATCTCTCCTACATGGTCCTTAGTAAAAGAAGACTGAGGATGCTTGTAGAGGAAGGTTATGTCAACGGATGGGATGACCCTCGAATGCTCACAATAGCAGGAATGAGAAGAAGAGGATATACACCAGAAGCAGTACGCAACTTCTCTTTAGCTATTAATTTCACCAAACGTGAAAAACTTATCGATATGTCTATCTTTGAACATTATATACGAGAAGATTTGGACAAAAGATGCCCAAGAGTAATGGGTGTAATAAATCCAATCAAACTTGTTATAACAAATTATCCTGATGATATAGAAGAAGATTTTACAGTACCAAATCATCCTTCTGACAAAGAAATGGGTTCTCGAAAGGTTAAATTTACTAGAAATCTCTACATTGAACAAGATGACTTCATGGAAAATCCTCCAGAAGATTATTATCGACTTTCACCAGGAAAAGAAGTCAGATTAAAGTATGCTTACTTCATAAAATGTGAGAAAGCAATTAAAGATGAAGAAACAGGAGATATTGTTGAAATTCATTGTACCTATGATCAAAAAACAAAAGGAGGAGAATCTCCAGATGGAAGAAAAGTTCAAGGAACAATTCATTGGCTATCTGCAGATTTTGCACTAGAAGTTGAAGTAAGATTATATGATAGAATGTACACTAAGGAGAATCCAATGGATACTGAAGAAGGAAAAGAGTTCAAAGATTATATCAATCCCGATTCTATAAATATAATGAAATCATATGTGGAACCATTCCTAAAGGATAAAGAACCAGGATCAAGGTTCCAATTTGAAAGAAATGGGTATTTTGTTATAGACTTAGTCGATTCAACAAAAGAAAAATTGGTCTTAAACAGAATAATTACTTTGAGAGATTCATGGGCTAAAAAATAAGCAGAGCATTAGAAAAATTTAAAATCGAAACAAGAAATGAACGGTTGTCAAAGAAGTTTGACATCTTTCAAAGTCCCTTGGTGTAGCCTGGAAACATTCCAGACTTTGAATCTGGCGCCGGGAGTTCAAATCTCCCAGGGACTACCAAATTTTTTTTAACCTCTTTTCTAAAAGCAAATATTTATGTTATATAGGTTCGAAAGGAAGGATTTAAAATCTGTACTTGAAAAGAAGAGAATTAGTTAAAATTATAGCCCTGTAGTGTAGTGGCCAAGCATTGTAGGTTTAGGCTTACAGACAGAAGTTCGAATCTTCTCAGGGCTACCAACTCATTTTCCATTCTTTGAGCAAGTATAATGTTTACCAAGGTAATTCGTTTCCTTCCCAATCAAAAAACTTTCCAGTTTCTTCTATAGACAGATTTTCAATTACCTTTTTCATTCCCTTTATTGATTCATAAGTTGTTAATGGTGCGTTTTCTGTGTATTCCATTGTAGTTTTAACCCAACCAGGATGAATAGAAACAACTGTAATTCCATCTTCTTTCAGATCTATAGAAAGTGCTTTAGTGATCATATTCAATGCTGCCTTACTTGCACTATAACTGTATCCTCCTCCTTTACGACTTCTTCTACCTATACTCCCACTTGTTGATGAAATATTAACAATAATGGGGTTCTTTCCAGTTTTTATTAGGGGCAAAAACTTCTCAACAATCAATAATGGTGCAACAGAGTTTACTGTGAAAATCTTACCAAAATCCTCTTTTTACAATCTACCCAATTCATCATTAAACTTCTCATCTCCTCCAAAGCGGATACCAGCATTATTAATCAGTATATCCAACCCATCTATTTCTTTAGAGATTAGAAAGTAAGCATTATCAATAGAATCTTTACTAGAAACATCCAAATCAACAAGAACTAGTTTCTCCCCAAATTTATCCCTTAATTCCAAAAAATCTGAATATCTGAAAGGATCTCTATTGCAGGCAATAATCTTATCCCCATTTTCTAATAACTGTCTTACAAATTCGAAACCCAATCCTCTACTACTTCCAGTGATCAAAATTCTTCTCATGTTTTTCATCTCTAATTATTTTTTTTTCTACCAAGGAACATCGTTTCCTTCTCTATCTAGAAATTTACCTGATTCGGATATTCCACTTCTATCTGTCAAATCTATTATTTTTGAAATCGGTTCTTCTATTTCTAGAGGTGCGTTTGAACCTCCCATATCAGTTTTTATCCAACCTGGATGAATTGCTATTGTTGTTATACCTTGATCTCTCAAATCATTTGACAATATTTTGGTTATCATGTTGAGAGCTGCCTTACTTGCTGCATAGGAATACTTTCCACCAACGTTTCTACTTGCTATACTTCCATTTTGAGAAGAAATGTTAATGATTTTAGCTCCTTCACTTTTTTCTAATAAGGGTAAGAATTTCTCACTCATTAGTAAAGGAGCAATTGAATTAACTAAGAAAACTTTACTGAAATCCTCTTTGTAAATTTCTCCAAGAATTGAAGATTCTTTTTCATTTCCTGAAATTATTCCAGCATTGTTAATGAGAATATCAATGTTACCAAAATCTTTCTCAATTTTCTCAAAAACAGCATTTCTAGATTGTTCATTTACCACATCAAGTTGAACAATATTTAACTTACTAGGAAATTTAGCTTCTAACTCCTTTAGAGCATCAGCTTTTTCTGGTTTTCTACAGCTTGCTATGACAATTTCACCCTTTTTCAGATATTGCTTAGTAAATTCTAATCCCAACCCTCTGCTTGCGCCAGTAATGAATATTTTCTTCATGCAATATTTTACCGACATACCTTTATATTTACTTTCCTTGATTGTTTGAAGCGTCTACCAAAACTTTTAATTTCCCAATATCTTTCTCAACTCAAATAAGAATAAAGACCCATCGTCTAGTGGAAGGATACGGGATTCTGGTTCCTGTGGCAGGCGTTCAAATCGCCTTGGGTCTGCCATTTCAACATTTTAAGCAGTTTTTCCTTAAATGAATTGTTTTTTCATCACATTTAGAACAAAAGAATACACTAGTTTCATCTAATTCAAAATCCTTAAGTTCTTCTTCTAAATCTTTTTTGGAATTATAGATAATAATTGCAGTATTTGGACTTCCTTCAACCATTCTAGAAAGTGGTTTATTTTTTTCATTCAATAAACATATAACAGGTATGTCATACTTGTATGCGTACATTATCTCCATCCCTACTCCATGAGATGGTTCATTGACATCAGCTATTATTTTTGCTGAATCTCTTAACCAATTCATATCTCTCTCAAAAACAACCTTCGATGAAGCATCCTCCATCTTCCCAGGTACAAAAGAATGATATCCTTGTTCTTCAACAAAATCTATTAAAAAATCTAACAAAGAAAAGTCTAACTGATTTGCTTTAATCATGGAACAAGCTATGTAGACATTTTTTTCAAGTTTAGTCATTGAATGAAATTAAAAAAAGGTAAATATAAAGGTAAGTTTTAAGTTTAAACTGCAACTGCTTCTTGTTCAGCTATTTGTTGTAAACCTATCAATGCCATCAAAGCAATTGTTGTTTCTTCGATACTTGCATTCCATAGTCCCTCTTTATCTTGAATTGCTGATAAGTAAATGGCTGCTTTCTTTAGTGGTAAAGAATCAGCTGTTTCACTTGGGAGGAGGGATTGAATCACATATCCAGTAGTACCAATATTAGCTGCCCAAGATCCTTCGATGAACTGGGTACCTACAACAGCTTGTACAAATTGTTGTCTTCTTGAAGGTGCTCTTCTAATATCTTGGAGTGATAGCATCATTCTAGAAAACATTTCTATCGGAGTTTTTCCTGTTTGTGATGTAGAGAATCGTGCATAACCTCTCTTAACCACTATGTCAATTGAAGCAGAGAATAAATTAGCCATCTTATCTAGTAATTTTATATTTCCTGTTACATCTCCTACATAGCTCATCACAATGTGTAATGGAGTTGTTCTAGAACGAAGATTCGGCGTGAATCTATTCAATTTATTGATGAAATCCCATTCTGTTTCTTCAAAAATAGAATCAAAGAACTCATCAACTAATTCATTTCTTGTATCGAAAATTGTTGGATCAAAAAGACTTAGAGCATATAGAACGAAGAATTGCTCGTATGAATTATCAATTGTTTCAGTTGTTTCAACGACAGCTTTCAGACTTTCGATGGACTTCCCGAGAGTTACTGCTTTCTTACCCTCTTCTGTATTTATTATCCATTCTGTATCCTCATTATACCCCAATTTATTAAATAGTTCTAAAACACAAGCAGTTTCAAATGTTGGACTAAAATCTCCCCAAAATCCCTCTTCATTTACTCTTCGTTTCAAAGCATTCAAGCCCTTAGTAATAGCTTTATCTATATGTAGATCACCCAATTTTTTGGTCTCTAAACTTTTTTCAAGGATAGAAAATTGGTATTCTAGTCCAAAAGTATTTGATCTATCAGTTCGTGGAACTGAAAACAAGAAATACGCCGTTTCAATTACATTCAGTAGAAAGAACAAGACTATCAAAGATATACTCTGTGGATGAACCTTTGCAGGATCCAAAGTATAGAAACCAGGAATACTGGCATAAAGAATTATTACAACTAATGATATAACTGATAAAACTGACATCAATTTATTTGTATTTTCACCAAAAATGTCTATGAAGTAGTGATTTTCTATATAACTAAGAATCAGTACTAATTCAAAGAAGACCCCTAGTGGAAAGAAAATATATTTTCCTGTAGAACCAATTGGAGCGAAGGTTATAACGTACAAATAGACTAAAGTGATAGCAAAAATGGTTATACCAAAAACTATTGTCTCGATTAATCTTCTAAGTCCAATCTGTTGTCCAAACTTAAGTACCCTCGAATAAATACGGTAAGTTTCTTGAGTCATCAGATTAAACTTACATAACTTAATATAAAAAAATTGCTGATAGGGGAAAAGTAAAATATGAATATTTTATGCGAACACAAAACCAAGTATAATAATTATTATACTGATAGCAGTGATGGTTCCCATAATCCAAACCCATTCTTTAAATAATTTTTCAGCTTCCTCTGGTTTATCTCTTTTCTTCATTCTAAAAGAAGCAGCAATTCCTGCTAAACCTAAAGGATAGAGCATAAAAATAATATTAACGGCGTTGAATACCCTACTTAGAAAGACAGAAATAAATGAAGCTAAGAAAAGAACTACTCCGACAATAGAGATTAAATCTAAAAGTTTATCTCCAAAATCTACTTTTCCATATTCCTCTTTAACAGTTTTAAGTGTTTTAACAATGTTTTGTCGAATGCTCATTGTTTTCCCCTATTTTATGCTCTCGACTTAAAGACTAATAATCTATTTATAAATCTTCTTTTCTCTTCGGAAATTAGATATACATTTTCTATTCAATACTCTCTATTCTTACTCCCGAGGACATTGTCAATGATGTGAAGATTTTCATGCCTTTTGTTATGGTCCCAATGTTTGCCATCTTAGAATCAAATCGTTTCTCTTCAAAAAGTACTATTATTGCCTTGGCTTTTGAATCGTAAATAATATCCCCCTTTCTCCCGGAAATTGCAGGTTTTTCAATAGTATAAAGAACATTTGTTGGGATTACAAACATTCCATCTCTTACTAAACCACGAGAAGTAATAGGTAAATTTCGATTAATGATTTCGGTTAAGTGAGGACCTTTTATGCGAATCAATTCTCCCTCTGCTTCACCCTTACCAGGAAGAGTAAATTTGATGTTATATCTGTCTCCTATCATTTCGTTTCTTCTGAATCTGAACCCATATTTATATTATTTGTTTGAAAGCGAAGAAAATTAGACAATAAATAAATAGTTAGTTGATATAATATACAATATCTAAAGAAAATGTTTCATAGTTGAGTAAGATGAGTCGCTATATAACTCCCAAAGTAGATGTGAAAGAGCTGATTTTCGTTTCGGAAGAAGAATCTGAAATAAAATGCGGTAAATGTAATAAACCGATGTTTTTCACAATTTATTATAAGGAGAAAGAAACTTATGATTTTCTGGTTTGTAAAGACTGTGAGATATATATGCAGAGAATTATCATAGATGATGACTAGTTTTTGAAGATATCACGAAGTGCGATATATTTATTAATTCTATTTTTTCAACTTAATATAGTAAGAATGGAGGTGTCATAAACAAAATGATCGCAAGTTTAACTTTACAAAAAATCACATTTGTTTGCAAAGAAACAGTCCCTATGACACCTAAGCTGTTATTGTAGAATTCTCTCATCGCTTTTACTATTTTTACTTTATTGCATTCACTTGTTATTGTTTTGTCTTGACCCTTTTCTTTATGGAAGTGTATCAAAAGTGATAAACAGAGAATATTTAGAAAAAAGAGATACTTCAAATGAAATAACAGAGTTATCTACAACAGAAGCCTTAGCTGAGGCTATCGAAAATGGACTTTTGGTAGAAGCGAAACAGGTTATCGGTCAAGGAAAAGAAGCATTCGTTTGTTGGGGTATAGACAAATATGAGCGTAACATTGCTGTAAAGAGTTACAAACTCTATAGAACCACACATAGAGGGGTCATACATAGTACTCATCGTACTTCCCCATATGAAGTGATTGCACAATTTGCTAAACTCGAATATTATAAAAATTTAGATCTTTTCAAAGCTAAACTTCCTGTTCCTCAACCATTTAAATATGCAGGTTTTAGCTATTCAATGAAGCTCATAGGAGATGAACATGGTCCTGCTCCCCTTTTAAGAGATTTAAGTAAAAACTTCTTTGAGGATCCATCTGAAATACTAGAACAATGTGTAGACATACTTTACAATATGTTTCAAGCAAGATATGTTCATGGAGATTTCAGTGAACACAATCTTCTATGGTATAATGATCAGGTTTTTGTGATTGATTTTCTCCAATCAAAGAACTTTGCCTTAAAAGATTCAGTTGGATACGGTTCTCCTCTTATTCCATTAACAAGAGCATATAGGATTCTAAAGAAAGACCTTAAATCACTACTACCTTTTTTCAAAAGATTGTTTAGAATTGAAGTAGACTATAACGAAGTTTTAGATTATGTTATTGGAGATGTCAAAGAAAAAATAGTTAAAGAACTCGAACTACAAGTAGAAACTAGTTCTTAGTCTCTTCTTTCTTATATTTCTTTTATTTTTTTAAGAGTAACCAAACCGTATTTGTCATTAAGTTTAGTTAAAACTGATTCAATTTTTTTGATTTTTCTAGTAATTTTTTCTTTCGAAATGTTACCAGATTTAAGCTGAAACTTAATTTTCATCATATCTGCCCAAGCCGCTAATCCCTTATCTTTTGGTTCTTCTAAAGCTATTTTAGAAGTATCTTCTAATGTAGTTATTGAGGTATCAATATCTCCCTTAATGTATTCACTCACTCCTAAAAGCCACTTAGCCCAGAGTAAAGGAACTTTTTCACCAATGTCTTGTCTAAGTTTATAATCAGCTAATGCAGCCTGATAACCTGGTTCAATGAATTTCGAATCTACACCATCATCCATATTTGGGAAACAGCAAGAAGCAACATTGTGATTTAGCTTTCCAGCAGTTAGTTTATCTCCGTTTTCTAAAGCATAACCAATAGCAATTTGTGAAAACTGAATAATTTCATCCATTGTTTCGATTTGCTTCCCTACTGGAGGCCAGTCTCCTCCTAGTTTTCTGAATTGGTTTTGGACATTAAGAAGTGCTGTAAGTACATCTCTTTCATTATCGTAAATTTCTGTAAAAAAGAGTAAAACATCTGCTTGATTTCCACTCTTAATCAAATTGAGAACCTTCTCTGCTATTTCTAATTGTTCCATTTGTATCAAGATAAAAAGGAAAGAAGTCTATTTATATTCTTTTGAAGAGCTAGATTTCATCCTAAAGTGTAATGGAATATAAGAAAGAAGATATTTCCTATAAGAATATTGATAATATACCCAATTAGTAAAAATACAATCCCTGGAGGGAGAACTTTTACCCAAATTTTCTCTCTTCCTGTTTTTTCTATGTCATCTTCTACTTCCTTCTTGAATTTCTCTTCTTCTTCAATTTCTACAACTTGTATGAAGTGTTTAATCTCCCATTTGTCCTTGCTTTCATCGAACACTTCTGAGTAAACAATATTTTGTCTATTCTTAGCTTTTCCAACAGGAGTGAGATAACCTGAAATTAGCATTAGAATCTTTGATGCAAAATTACCTTCAGTTTTTTCAAATAGATTATTACCTCTCACCTTACGATAAATGTTGTAGAATAGAAGTGGTAGTGGATAAAAAACTACCATTGCAAGTAACCAATTGAAGAAAGTATTGAAAATTGATGGAACCCAATTGTATATTGGGATTTGTAAGATTGCGAAATTAAAGAAATAGACTGGAGTATTGAATGATAGAGCTATTACAGCTTTAGCATCTGCACCTCCCATTACTCCGGTATAGTAGAGCAATAATCCCATAACAATTCCTACACCAACATTAATACCAAACATAGTTCCAACTTTGCCTTTATCCTCTGCAAAAATAATGAGAACTATAGATGTTATAACTCCTGTAACAGTCATAACCAACCAAGGAATATCCGAGACTTCACGTTTAATTAAATCCATAATTGATCCAAAGAGTAAACATACAATAACAATAGACATCTGAATGTATAGCATAGTCTGATAAATAATAATCGGGTCTGCCATCATATCTCAATCTTTTCAATAAACAATATTATAAAAAACCTTACGTTGCTTTTTGGAAAAATTGAAATAGCCCAAAACAATCCCTTCTTAAATAGTAAATCATAAAATCAGATTCTGAGGGCTCTACATGTTTCACTCAAATTTTGAACAAATATCTGTAGATTCATTACCTGATCTTGTTAAGAGGTTAAATTCTGCCATAGGAGAAAAGATGATTATTCTTTCTGGAAGATGTTCTGCAACATTTGATGGAAGAATTAAATCATATTTAGGTGATGGGGACAGATTATTGGTGATCAAGAGAGATTTGTCTATAATCATGCATGGACCAACTGGAGTGAAACCTCTGAATTGGCAAAAACCACAAGCAGGTCCTATTAGATTTTCTCAAAAAGAAACATATTTAGAAATGTTAACTGAACGAGTAAAAACAAAAGAAGTTCTTGTGATAGATTTTTCCCATATTGCTTTCGTTGCCTTATGGCATGCTCAAGATGAAATAGAAATGACAATTTATGGAGATGAAAGTGATTTAGTGAAATATTTGGTCACTAATCCAGACCTAATTGAACCAGGATTTCAAGTTATCAGAACTGAATACAACACAGATGTTGGTCCTGTCGATATTAGAGGTATGGGAAAAGATGGTGAGATAATTGTAGAAGTAAAGAAAAGAAATGCTTCTCCAGCAGATGCTCATCAACTTAAAAGATACATAGAGTATTTTGTTGAAAAGGAGAAAAAGGCTGTAAGAGGAATACTTGTGGCACCTAATTTTCCAGATAAGGTCTTGAAATATCTAAAAGAAAATAACTTAGAATCTAAACAAATCCCTTGGGATCAGGTGTTTCCAACTATTAAAAGATCAAAAAGTGCTCAACTAGAAGATTTTTTTCAAGAAAAAAAGAATGAAAAATAGGGATTACTGAGATCCACATTGTTGTTCTGGTAAAACAGCCCATAGGATAATATATATCCAGAAAGTAGCAGTTCCAAATATAAGACCTAATATCATTAGTAATCTAACTAAGCCAACATCTAAGCCGAAATATTTCGCTAAACCAGAACTTACACCACCAACTTGCTTATCATCTGAACATCTAACAAGTTTATCAGGACGTGTACGTTGAATAGGTTGTGCAGGAACAGCTTGCTGTTCAGGTTGTGCAGGAGCACCTTCTAATTCTCTACCACATTTTCCGCAGAAACTAGCGTGATCTGCGTTTTCAGTTCCACATTGAGGACAAATCATAGTTATCAACTAACATTTAGTGAAATCCCCCTTTAAAATGTATCCATTAAAAGGGCTGAATCTTCCATATTTCAAGACCTTAAGAGATAATTTATTGCATTAATTTTATATAGAAGTCAACGTCCTCTGAAATATATGACTAAAGACCCCTTTGTTGTAATTAATCCAAACGCGAATACTGGTAAATTAGGTAAAAAATTAGAAAAAGCACTTAAAATGACTAAAGAGCATATTGGTAATTTTGACCACGCTGTCACAGAGGGGCCAAGGCATGAGATGGAATTAGCACAAAAAGCAATAATTGATGGATATAAGACTT
Source organism: Candidatus Heimdallarchaeota archaeon (assembly GCA_019057375.1). Taxonomy (GTDB): domain Archaea; phylum Asgardarchaeota; class Heimdallarchaeia; order Heimdallarchaeales; family Heimdallarchaeaceae; genus UBA460. The sequence goes on along the minus strand of DXJF01000040.1, from coordinate 5,600 downwards.
TAATCGCTTTTGGTGGTGATGGAACTGCTACCAATATGGGTGATGTAATTGTCAATCACCCAGATGTGACATTAGGTTTAATATCTGCTGGATCTATGTGCGATTGGCACAAAACTCATTCCATCCCCTACAGCTTGGAGGAAAGTTTAGCCATCATAGCCGAAGGGCACAGTGAGAAATTCGCTGCAATTAAATGTAAAGGAGATAAAGAAACATACTCATTTGATATGACTGATGGAGGATTTTCAGGAGAAGCTGCAGCTGCTGCTCATCATGAAATGAAATGGATGAAAATCGGGGCGATTAAATATAATTATCTTGCTCTGAAGTACGTAATTAAAACTAAAAACACTCCTTGCTCAGTTTCGATAGATGATCAAGAGCCGATTAAGATTGATGAACTATCAAACTTCTTTGTAGCTTTAGGAGATGATATTACTGGCTTTCATGTAATGCCAGGTAACCACGTTTTTTGTGATAAAAACAAGGATTTGGGAATAGGAATTGTCCATGGAAAGAAGGGATTCAGTAGAATAACCATGCTTGTAAAAGCAATTCCTGGAAACCATTTAGGTTTAGAAGGTGTATGGTTTTCTAGAGGAAGAAAGATTACAATTGAATCTCATGAGGAACCTCTTTGTTGTGAAGCTGAAGGGGAAATCTATAATGAAGAGAGTTTGAAAGTTGAACTCGAGAGGGTTGATGACGCTATTAATCTTATAGTTCCAAAGGAACGCGAATATAAAATTGAATATGATGAATCATACTTCCATGAAAAATTCGAAGATTCCTTCGTAAAGCGCAAATATGAACGATTACCAGATTTCAAGAAGTGATTCTCCTTAAAATCTATCCTTGTTGAAAAAAGATTTAAAAAAGTACATACTTATTATTTACTAGCCACTATTTGCAAGCGGTGATAATTCATGTCAAAAGACGAAATAAAGAACGCAATCTACATAGGTAAGAAAGGTACTATGAATTACTGTCTAGTAGTTGTTACAATCTTCAATAAAGGTGAAGAGGAATGCACAATACGTGCTAGAGGTAGATCAATTTCCAAGGCAGTCGATGTGGCAGAAATCACAAAACATAGATTTTTACCAGAAATAGTCGAAATTGCAGATGTAACTATCGGTTCAGAAGTATTAGATAGTGATGGACAACCAAAAACAGTTTCTACCATAGATATATTAATGAAACGCAAAGTATAATGGAAACAACTATCCAAAATACAGTTGAAGGTTATCATCTATTTTCTCTGCTTTTTATATTTTACATTAGTGAAAGATTTGATTGATTACAACATCTAATTCAGGATCTTTTGGAGTTCCATCATAAGCAATAATTTTGTCTATGCATATAATCCTACTACAATAGGCTCTAAGCAACCCAAGATTATGACCAACAGTGACAACCGTTATTCCATGGGTGTGATTCAGGTAATCTAACAGTTCCATAACTTCCTCAGTCATTTTGAAATCAAGAGCACTTGTAAATTCATCTAAAAGCAATACTTCAGCTTCAGCTGCTAGAGCTTGAGCAATTAAAACTCGTTGTTGTTGCCCTCCACTTAAATGACCAATAGGACGTTCTAGCATGTGATCCATCTCGACAAGTTTCAATGCATCAAGAGCTTTTTGTTTGTCTTCTTTTGTTAAAGACTTACTAATACCTGCTTTTGCATATCTCCCCATCTCAACAACATCTTTAACTAAAGCTGGGAAATTACGATCAATGTCTGATATTTGAGGGACATATCCAAACTTAAATTTAGTTTCTTTAGGGATTTTATCCTCAACTTTGTTACCAAACAAGGCTACTTGACCAGTAAGAGGTTTCAATAATCCCATAATTGTTTTTAACAGAGTAGTTTTTCCTGATCCATTAGGTCCACAAATACCTAGAAAATCACCTTTGTAAATGTCAACATTTACTTCATATAAAGCAGCTAAATTACCGTATACTACATTGACATCCTTTAAACAAATAACAACATCTTGTGTAGCTTTAGAGCTCATTTCTCTTCCCCTCCAATATCATGTTCATGCCTTGTTAGAGACTTTTTCCTATCTAAATCGGTTTTATAGATAAGCAATCCCTTTTCATCATGTTTGTGAGGTATATCTTTGGCTAAACAATTATCCTCTAAACAGTATTGTTTTCCTAAAATTGTTTTAGAGCAATAATCACAGTCAGCTACAACATGTCCTGTTCCTGATTTTCTTCTTTTTGGTGAGAAAGCAAAAGAGACTATGAAAATTAATGTTGCCACTCCAACAATAGTTGAACCTGATGGCAAATCCCATAAATAGGAAATAGCTACTCCTAGAAATCCAGATAGCACACCAAAAAAGCTTCCTAAAACAAGCATTTTCTTTAGCTTGAAAGTCCATTGATATGCAGCTGCAGCAGGTGTGATTATCATAGCAAAAACTAAAATTGCTCCAACAGCTTTTAGAGAAATATCAATTGTGATAGCCATTAAAGCGAGAAATAGATAATTAAGAAATCTTACTGGAATACCAATGATAGCTGCCATTTCTTGATTAAACGTCATGAAGTATAGTTCTTTCTTTATACCCAAAATTATTAGCAGAACTGAAACTGCGACAAAGAATAAGATAATCAGATTTTCTATGGAAACAAGGAAAATATTTCCAAATAATATAGACCTTACGTCTGTTGAATAAAAGGGCATGAGGCCAATAAACAGAATTGCTAATGCCATAAAACTTGTAAATACTATTCCAATTATCACTTCACTTTTCATTATCTTCTTTTCATTTACATAACCTACACCCATCGAAGCAATCAAACCAAATGCAAAGATTGTGATAAGTGGATCAATTCCTAGAAGAATTCCTAATGCAGCTCCTGCAAAAGCTGAATGAGCTATTGCTTCCCCAAGGAAAACCATTCCTTTTAGAAGCACAAATACGCCTATTACTCCCCCTAGGACTCCTATGATTAACGCCGTTCCTAATGCTCTAATAAGAAAATTGTCAATAAATACTATAACTACAGTTATCAGCCCTCCTAGAACTACAATCGTAGCAATTGTTTTGAGAAGAAGTGATTCTTTGAAGGAGTCAATAAATGTACTCACAACTGACATGACATAACTTATTCTTTCTAACTATTTGTTCATTGTGGTTTAACGACAAATAATAAATAAGTTCTTGGCAATGTAGCTTGAATGAATTTAAAATTTAGAAGAGTGCTCTCTTTCACTTCGCTACTTATGTTCCTAGTTTCAACTTCTGTTATATCTGCAGCAAACTTTGAACAAGGAGAAAACTACTCCTTTTCTGAAGAACCTACAGGTGAAATCAAAGTAGTTGCAAGTTTGTCAGTTATTGCAGACTGGGCAGCTGAAATAGGTAAGGATTTGTTTGTTCCAACTGCTGTAGTTACTGGGGGCGAAGATCCTCATACTTTTGAATTGTTACCTAGCGCTATAAAAATGATCTTAGAATCTGATCTTTTCATTATTTTTGGACTGCCTGGGATTGAATCATGGATTAATTTAGAAGCTAGTGAATATTCTAGTTTGAATGTCTTATATTTAGCTACTGACGATATGATGGAAGTAGATCCCATTACTGGAAATAAAAATCCTCATCTGTGGATGGATCCAAATTTAGCGAAAATTTTCACTCAAAACATTACTGATGAAGTTATTTTACTTGATATAGCTCATCAAACAGAGTATGAATCAAATAGAGATGACTATCTAGCAGAACTTGATGATTTATTAGTAAGTATACAAGAAACTCCTTTCAATCGAACTATTGGCTTGAAAGTAGTTGTACATCATCCATCTTTTCTCTACCTTCTGAATATATTAGGTGTTGAAAGAATGGGTGTTATTGAAGAACATGAAGGATCTGAACCATCAGCTCAACACTTAGAGGAAATTGTTGAAACGATGATTACTGAAAATGTTTCTATTATTATCACCCAACCTCAGATTGAAGAGAAGCTGATAATTCAGATTGCACGAGATACAAACGCTGAATTAGCCAAATTAACTCCTCTTCTAGGTATAAACAATATTTATACTTACATTAATATGATTGAGTATGATATTCTTTCTCTGCTGAATCCTGAAGCTGTGGAAGAAAAAGGATGGGTATTAACAGCTTTCATAATTGGTATAAGTTTTTTCGGTGTAACTGTAATTGTGTTGGGTTATTACCGTTTCAAGAAGTGAAGTCTGATGAATGAAGAAGAAAAACCTTTTGCTGTTATAACCGGAGCATCAAGTGGAATTGGAGAAGCTTTTGCTAGAGGATTCGCAGTCATGGGATTTAATTTGATTATTATAGCTAGAAGAGAAAATAAACTTCAAGAATTAGCTGCAGAATTACAAAAGAAGAATGAAATAACTGTTTTAACGATAAAAGCAGACCTTTCAAAAATTGGCGAGATTGATGCTGTGTATGAAAGATTGAGAGAAACTAAAAATATAACTTTTCTAGTTAACAATGCAGGATATGGGATTCCAGGTAGCTTTATAGAAAATGATTTGACAAAACAAATAGATATGATCACTGTTCATAATATTGCTAGTTTTCAGTTATGTAAAGCTGTTCTCCCTCAAATGGTTGAGAAAAATATTGGGACAATCATTAATGTATCTTCTATAAGTGGATTGATTGTAAAATATGGTAATGTCACTTATACAACAACAAAAGCTTTCTTGATAACTTTGTCTGAAGCACTACAAGAGGAGCTGAGACATACAAATATCAAAATTCAAGCCCTTTGTCCAGGGATGACTGAATCTAGTTTTCATAATACAATAGAACTCGAGAAATTTGATAGATCATCTGTCCCTAAGAAATTCTGGATGAGTTCTTATGAAGTTGCGCAAAAATCTCTAGAAGCATTATCAAAAAAGAAAACAGTTTATGTTCCAGGTTTTAGAAATAGATTGATTGTAACTTTGAGTAACAGCAAAATCTTCGGAAAAATAATAAAATCATTAGCTAAAAGAAAATTATCAAAAAAGAAATGAGAATTGAATCTATATAACTTGAACCCATCTAGGTTCAAAATTACCTTGTGCAAACTTGATTCTTACTAATTGCTGTAATCCCTCTGGTTCTTCTTCTCTTTTAGTTTCAACAACCATATCAACAATTGTATGAAGAGTGTTTTCTGTTTGCTCATCAATAACTCCAGAATCAAGTAATAACAATGCTGATTGATCTCTTAACCTGATACGAGCAGCTAATGTTTGTAAGAAATTCAAAACTTGCATAGGAGAATTATAAAGCATAAGAATAGCTAATTGATCAAAAACAATACGTAGCTTCTTTGTTTTTTGAGCAAGATCATTAATTGTAACTGATAGTGTTAGAAGATCACTTGCATGATCTAAGAAGAAAGTATTTTTGGGTTTTTTTTCAGGAACAGAACGGTATGATATTGAATCAATAAAGTGAATTTTGCCTGTGTCTATATGAGTTTTTAACCCAGTGATTACTGGTTTGAGTTTTACTATATAATCTGCAGCTGAAGATGCAAAAAGTACTACTAGAATTGTATCACCATTAGTTATACCATCTGCTATATATTTTTGCGAAGGTCTT
>DXJF01000039.1 GCA_019057375.1 Candidatus Heimdallarchaeota archaeon | reverse complement strand
TCCAAGTAGTGTTGAAGCTATTGCTAACAGGAATGTATTGGGTTTTTCATGTCTCATAAATTCCAAATAGAGGAAAAGAACGAACAAGGCGATCGCTGATGGAATCATATGAATCTCAAAGAGAGAACTTGAAAAAACTTTATTTCCAGAATCTCCATAATCTAAATATCCATACACCCACCAGAGAATGAAAATAATTATTTCAAAAATACCTTGTAAAATAACTAGTCCAAATAACCAAACAAACCATGTAAAACCTGTAATTTTGTCTTTATATCTTCTATACATGAAATAACTTAAAATTAAAGCTAATATCACCATTTGACCAATTTTAATCCATAATTCATTCGGACTAGATGCCATCTCATAAAATAAGACGTGCCTTCATATAAATTTAGCGTAGGATTAACTAGAAAAAACAAGAGTTGGGAAGGGATGGGGTCCCTTCCATAAGCTCTGCTGGTGGTTAAAAACTAGCGAGGATGCTAGTGAAGATATGTGGAGCATATCAACATTAGATATGCAAGAAATAACTATTTAAACACCAAGATTTTTGGAGATGTTGAAAAACCAGTCATTTTTTAACTTTAACGTCTCCAAACGTTATTTTGTGTAGTTAAGGACACAATAAACACTATATGTTTGCGATGGAAATTTTATATAGGGTCATTCATTAGATATTCCGATGGATTCTGAAGTAGAGAAAAATGATTACGAATTACTCCTGTTACTGAGTACTCTAGGAGCAAACAAAATAAGAGCAGTGCTGATACTAGCTCATCTCTACCCAAAAGCCATAACAGCAACCCAATTATCTACAGTACTAGGATATTCAATGAAAGCTAGAACAATCTATAGAGGAATACTGGATGATTTACAAGAAAGAGAACTGATCTTTCTAGACAAACTGACTCCGAAGGTGGCTAGCATTAGATTAAATCATGAAAATGGTCTCCTTAAGCGTTTAATAGACTTAGCTAAATCATATGGAGAGGACTACCTTAAAGTGATAGATGATTTGATGGGGAAGAAAAATGAAGATGAGAGTTACTGAAGTCCAATCATTACTTAGAGCGGACAAAGGGATATCCAGAAATTGGATGAAGATTTTTCTATATTTGATTTTAGTGGTATCAATAATCTTGTTAACCGTTTTTCTAGCCTCTTTTAGTGCTTCAGATACAGTAGTATCCTTTACTATTTTTACACAAGAATTTCAAGATGAAGTGGCTGTCTTTACAATAAAATTACCAGGAGTAAGAGAAGGAATAGGACGGATATTTAATGGGCTATTACCAGAATGGTCAGTCTATACTTTTATTTTCGCGTGTATTGGCTTTTTATCTTATCTTTCGGTAACATATTTTAGTAGAACAATGATCTTTGAAAACAAAACATGGCTAACAAATTTGCAAAAACAAGGACTAGTTCAACATCATAGTGCTTTTGGCAATTTAATAATAACAACTAAAGCTGGGAAAATAATCATCTCAAAAAGCAATATGAGATACAAAATTAAACTACTAAAAATGAGTAATTATGATTTAACTAAATTCGGTTTAGTGCTGTTAGATAATACTCTAACAGGTTTCTGTTCTAAAGAGGAATTATCTAGTATAATTCACATTTATCTTTCGAAGGTTAACTAACTACCTTTTCTAATATCCTGTGATTCTCTATCCTACTGTCATTAACTTGCTAATTCTACCCCTCCATTTAGAGGTAGACTAGTAGGTTTCCAGTAAGGAGAATATTCTCCAATTCAATCTTTTGTGTGTTTGATTAACTGCCCCTTATAGTTACTTCAGTTGGTGGTTGAGTTGTAGTTGCAGTTACACCATTACCGTTACCATTGCTATTTCCATTAGTTGCGATGTGCTTACGGAAATAGGATACATTTTTCAGCTCTTCCTGATCTTTCTTGTAATTACCGTATTTTCCATTTACAAGCTTATCGTTGATCTTATCAATGACACTATCGTACATCCATTCATCATCTGTTCTCCAACCTTTCTTAGCCCAGTCATAGCTATCAAATTCGAATGTCCAATACAATCCATGTTTTCCAAAGAAATCTAGGGAGTATATCTTATAATCCTTAAATGAACTCCAGATAAGATAATTTATCTTAGAATCATAGTAAGGAGGCATTGAGAGCCTAAGGAATATTCCTTTGTTATAGAGTTCAAAAAATGTTTGGAAGGGAATTTTTTCTTCATTTAAGAAGCGGAAAATTTGTGCTTTTTCTTTTTCAGGAATATTCTCAATAAAATATGCTCTAGTAACATGTTGTTCAGACAGTTTTCGACTAAAGTTCCATCTAGGATTAGTTATAAGGTTGTTAAAAACCAAGCTGTAATACTTTCTGCCGAATTCTACTTTAGCTACATCAGAGACGATGGTTTTACCATTTCCATTTTTAGGCATGTTCTTAGTATCGAAAAACGCACTAAGATTGTAAAGACAGGCTTCTTCAGCATCTGTTAATTTAATCTTCTTTGCCAAACTCTCGTAATAATCCCTGTAATGTTTGACAAGATCAGTTTGTTTTGATCGGATATCAATAGTGATACCATTTCTAACAGATGTTGTTAAGTCTCTTAATAGCATGAAATGAAGTGGTTCAATTAAGTTAGTATCTATAGCAGAAGGTAGTCTAGGGAGTTTGGTACTCTTGGTAAGTCTCTTTTCCCAGAAAGAGATTACATCGAACGCTTCAGGTTCGGATGAGTAGATTTTAGGAGGTTCTGGTTGAGACAAACGATAGCCCATTGATTTCATGATGAAATAGCTATCACAGTACTCTTCGTTCAATAGATATTCGAGATATTTAGTGAAAATTGCTTCAGTATTTGGTGGAAGATCAAAATGGGCATAAATTCCGAAGTTTTCCCCATAAAAGCGATTATACGCTCGGATATATTTGTGTTCAGATAGGGCGTTTTGTAACAATGTAAACTGGTGGAGAGAAGAAATTGAGAACATTACACCATATCTGGAAAGGGAAAGTCTTTCAGGAATAAATGAAGCAATTGGAAAACGAAGTATACCTCTTTTCTTAAGTGATTCAACACGACGAATCATGGTCTGCGGTGAGATACCAAGCATCTCAGCCTGTTTAGAGTAGGTTTCAAGTGTATAGTTTTGCAACACATTTAAGATTTTTTGATCAAGTATGTTCAGTTGATCCATTTATGTTCCTCTTTATTTATTATGTAGTTTTTTTGAAGTGCAAGAAACAACAGGAACGAAAGTAGGAAGTTATACAAGAAATGCATATTATATAGTAGATACAACATGCGAAATCCTGTACAAGTTCCTCTCTTTTTTCCCCAGTTGAGAGAACCCATTTAGACCTCTAAATATTGTTTCTTGTGGTTTGACCCCTTGTTTTGAGTTCAGTTTTAACTGGTGTGCCAGAACCTTTCCAAAGGAAATTAGGAGGGACGTCACGACCTCACGGACGTCTCCAAATTCCTTTATTCGCCGAGAATTGAGGAAAGGGGGTGGGGTTTTCTGGCGATTCTTAGTTTTAATTGTTATCAGCGTGATTAGATCACGTAAGCACCTATTGGTTAATCTTTTACTGGTCATGCTCCGCCAGGATAGAATTCTCCTATTGGCTCGTCTTCTACTGGACCTGCGCCACCAGGATAGAATTCTCCTACTGGCTCGTCTTCTACTGGACCTGCGCCACCAGGTC
>DXJF01000038.1 GCA_019057375.1 Candidatus Heimdallarchaeota archaeon | reverse complement strand
TCCGAATTACAGCTTTAATCACAGATCCAAACATAGCTGAAACTTCACAAAACTTCAATCTTGAAATCCTTCAAGATGCTATTTCTTGTACAATCTCTTGGGGAGATGCAATTGTTGAAGAAGAGGTAGAATTGATAATTACTTTAAAAGATTCTAATAATGAAACTATACCATATTATGCTGTCTTAATTGATTTTGAAGGTAATGTTCATGCTCTCTCAACTAATCAGTTAGGGATAATTCGTTTCACACACACCTTAACAAATGCAGGAAAGTTACCATTCATGATTTCAAGCTCTGAAACAACATATTATCTTAATTTCCAGTATTCGACAATGATAACAGTTCAAAAAGCAGATGCATCTATTGTCGTAGACCAAGATGAGATTCTTTACAATAGTTCGTTAGGTATAGAAATAAGGCTTGAATCTGAGTTCGGAAATCCGCTTCCAAACCAGCCCTTAATTATTCATATTGATACAACTATCTATACTGCTTATACTAATATTAATGGTTCAGTAATTATATATATGAGTGATTATCTCTTGGGTGAATACAGCATCATCATAGATTATAAAGGAACGAATAACTATGAAGCTGTTTCTTTCATTGCGCTAATTGAAATAATCCCTCAACAAACTCAGATGAAGTTAGTTGAGTATGGAGAGCATAGGGCCATATATCTTCTTGATAGTGAGAATAGATCTTTATCTAATAGAGAAATTACAATTAAATATCTAACTGAAAATGGAACGATTCTCCAAACAGAAACCTTCAGAACAGATTCTAATGGATTGATTATCTTTGAAATACTCTCCAAAGCATTTCTATCAACTTCAGAATATCTAGTGTTTATATTCAGTGGTGATTCTTACTACAATGCATGTGAGTATAGATTCAATTTAGCAGATCAAGGTACTGATACAAATAAGACCTTATTTACAGCCACATTAATAATTGCATCTGTCGCAATTTTAAGTCTAGTAAGTTTATTAGCCCTAATACACTTTCTAAGAAGGAAAAAATAGTTTTGTCGGAAATTAGCAAAAAACTTTTATTGTTAGGAATCAATAGCTTACCAGAAATTAAATTGGGATTATCATGAGTGAAGAAGAAGAAAAGAAAATACCTGAGGATTTAAAGAAAGAGTTATTGCAAAAAACTGGTGAAGCAAGTTCAGATGTAAGTGAAGTAGCCGCAAAATTGGAAGGAAAAATCCCTACTAAACCTAAAGAAGAAGAGGAATAATCTAGGGGTGAACCAAGGCTTTTCACCTCGTTTTTATATTTTTATTTTGACTATTTTTGGTATCTTTTTTCAACCTAATAGTTTTTTAAGAAAGTTGTATAGATTAATTTAAGAACAACGCTAGAAGGTTGTCAAATCGTATGATTCCCAAAGACAGATATCATAATATGATGACTGCAAATCAAGCTGTAGCAATTGCAGCTGTTAGGGCAAAACCCAAAGTAATTGCAGCTTACCCTGTGACTCCACAAACAACGATTGTGGAACATCTTGCATGTTATGTAGCTCATGGGGATCTAGATTCAGAATATGTTAGAGTTGAAAGTGAGCACTCAGCTATGAGTGTAGTTGCAGCTGCTCAAGGAACAGGTGTAAGAACTTTTACTGCAACAGCTTCCCAAGGTTTAGCTTACATGCATGAAGTAGTTTCAGCTTGCGGAGGAATGAGACTTCCTATTGTTATGTTTGTTGCTAACCGCACTCTCATGAGCCCAGGAGGCATTTGGCCTGAGCTGTCAGATTCCATGCCTGAACGTGATAGTGCATGGCTACAGATTTATGTTGAAGACAATCAAGAGGCGTTTGACATGATCATTCAAGCTTATAAAATCGCAGAAGATAGTAGGGTTTTATTGCCTATTATGATCTGCGGGGATGGGTATATTCTCACTCATTCTACTGAGAAAGTAGAAATTCTAGGAGAAAAAGAAATAGATGGTTTCCTTCCTCCATATGATCCAATACATGTTTATCTCGATGTTGATCGTCCAATAGCTCAAGGTTTAATCGTCCCTCCAGCATATCATATGGAGGCGAAATGGCAGATGCATCAAGCAATGTTAAAATCTCTTGAAGTCATTCAAGAAATAAATGATGATTTTGCTGAAAAGTTTGGTCGAGATTATGGTGGATTGATCGAGAAATATCTAGTTGATGATGCAGAGAAAGTTCTTGTCACAATTGGCTCAACTACTGGAACAGCTAGAGAAGTAGTAGACGAATTGAGGGACAAAGGGGAAAAGGTAGGTTTAGTAAAACTTAGAGTCTTTAGACCGTTTCCAAAAAAAGAAATCAAAGAAGCTTTGGAACATGTTCAGTCAATAGGTGTATTTGATAGAAGTATATCATATGGTTCAGCAGGACAATGTTTCCTAGAAGTAAGAAACGCAATGTATGGAACACAAATGCCTATACTCAATTTCATAGCAGGATTGGGAGGACGCGATGTTCGAGATAAGGACATAGAATTCATGTTTGATAAATTAAAGGAAACGGAGATTCTGGAGGAAGTAATAGATCCAGTAGTATTCGTCAATACAAGGGGGGTAACATCATGAAGCTGAAAGAGCTACCAGATGATAGTCCATACACTCCTGGAGATAAAGCATGTGCAGGATGCATGGCTTCAAATATTGCCATTAATGTGATGAAGATTTTAGGTAAAAAAACAATAGTAAGTGTCCCTCCTTGCTGCATGAGTGTCTTTGCAGGAATATTTCCAGCAATCAATTGGGACGTACCATATTTTCACATGCAATTTGCAAACCTAGCTTCAACTATCACAGGTATATCTCGAGCGCTGAAAGCACAAGGGAAAGATGATGTTATAGCTGTTGGATTTGGAGGAGATGGTGGAACGGCTGACATGGGCCTTCAAGCTCTTTCTGGTGCTGCTCAGCGTGATGAAGATATCATCTATATTTGCTATAATAATGAAGCATATGAAAACACAGGAGTTCAAGCTAGTGGTTCGTCTCCTTATGGTTCTTGGTCTTCTACTACGCCTGTTACTAATGGTGGTACTGGTAACGAATACTTCCCCAAAGACATTCCTCGGATTTTAATCGCTCATAACAGTACTTATGTTGCGACAGCTGCAACTTCTCACATCCAAGATTTCATAAGTAAGGTTGAAAAAGCCAAGAATTTGCGTGGTTTTCGTTATATCGAAGTTTTATCAGTTTGCCCTCCTGGTTGGAAAGTTCCTACTGATTCAGGTCCTCAATTAGTTGAGGAAGCTGTTGATAGTGGGTATTGGTTATTGTTTGAGTATGAGAAAGGCCATCTAACTATTAACGAAGAACCCAAGTTTGAGGGTCTAAGAGAATTTCTTTCTAAACAAGGAAGATTTGAAACTCTGACAGAAGATCAGTATCATACACTTGAAGAATTCTACAAAAACCGTTGGAAGATAATTAAAAATTATCAAGTAAACAATGATATTTAAGTTGCATTTTCTGTACTTAAAGATTAGAAAAAAGCTCAAATATTTCACTCGATATTTCAATTAAACAAAAATTATTTCTTATGATTTTTTCTTAAACGAATAGTAAATATCATAACATATGTACTATTAGTTAGTGCTTTAGTTGCTTTAATTATGTGGCTAGCAGCATTCTTTGGACTTATTTGGTCATGGTATACAATTGTAGCTTTGGTTTGTGCAATACTAGTTGTAGTGTTTTTCACACCCTATAATAAGAATCAACCAGTAGCAGTTTAGTTTTTTTACTCTCTTTTTCTTTTTCTTTTTTTTGTAAGCATATTCAATAAGGAACTTAAGACTTTGCTCAAAATTAGTGGTCATTTTAATTGTTTTCTATCCTCCTAGCTAGATAGATGCTAAATTTCTTCCTGCCACAGTTTCAGTTTTCAAGATCTAGTCTTCCAAACCATTGTAATTTTATTTACACTTTTCTAATAGAGTAATACCAATTAGTCGTAATTTTAATTATACTGACGTTTATTTAATTAGATAAATCTTATATATAACTGCGCTCTTTCTCCATCTACTATGACACTCGAATTCAAAAAAATCTTTGGAGACATATGGGGTATGTCAGCTCTAGTTATGTGGCTTGCGGCGGCGGTATTCTTCTTGATTGAACTTATTCAGTTCAAATATTTCCTACTAGGAGGGCTAAATGTTGTATTTACAATAATGGGAATTCTCGTTATTGTTGGAATGGCATCATTTGTAATAATAATTGTGCTGTTAGCATTGAACAAAGTTTCTAAGAAACTCTTCATAATATTGGCATTCATACCATTGCTTATAGTGGTAGTAAACATCATTTTATGGATTGTTGCTCTAGCATTTCCAAATATATGGTTCTACTATGTTCTTATTGGAACATCAGTACTTACCCCAGTATTTGCCTTTTTAGTTAAGGAATGAGAAACTTTCTCTACTTTCTTTTTCTTTTTTTCATGTTGAGATCAGCCACAGTGAAAATAGTGCAAAGCATTTTCAATAATCTGGAACTAGTAATTTGTAATGCGTGTAATTAAAAAAATCTTATTTCGTGCTGTTTCTACATATTTCTTGCTTAAAGAAATAAAAAATGAATTAATAAATTATAGTTTTTTCCTTTTCCTTTAGTTTTACTCGTTTTCTGTTAATATTACAGAAAAGGAATTAGTTGCATATAATTGAAAAATGAGCTTAAGAAATTTGTCACTTTTTCATATATAGTTAAAAAAATCACTTTAAATTAGCTCTTATGACACTCCAATAAAATTTATATACTTTAATGAAAATCTTCAACTACTATGACAAAACTAAAATTATGGTCATCAGCAACTGGACTTATAGGTATGTTCTTCCTAGTTGCAGGAATAGTAGGTGCTGTTCTACAGTTTGTTGCGCTCTACCTCCCTGCATTTACTAATGGATTATATGGTGATCCTTGGGATTTGATTTTCTTCATAGTTAATATAGCAGCTATGGCATTTCTCGGATTATTGTTAATACTATCTATATTTGGAATTCCAAAAGTTCTATGGGGCATATTTGTGTTCTTAGGTCTTGCTTGTGTAATTGTACCGCCAATAATAATTGCAGCACAAACAAGTATCTTCTTCTATGTATATGGTCTCTGGTATCTACTAGTACCAATGGACTTTATTGGATTCTGGCTAGCTGCCGGAGGCGCATTAATAGCACTAATATTAGGATTAGTCACCCGAGCTGAGTAAGAATAAAAAACAAATAACGTAGGAAAGGATATTCTTCCTACACTTACTTTTTCTATTACACTTTATTGTTAGATGATATATTCTTAAGCGTATATCGAAAATCATAATGCTTTCTTCATAGAATGCGTTAAAAGTGCCTATAAACGCTAGTTTGCGGAATAAGTTTAAATACTACTAGTAGCTATTGTAACAATGATAACCATAGCAATATGGGGGTTATCTTATGGGTAAAAACATTGAAATGTTAGTAGTCAAATCTAAAGTTCGTGAATATGTCAAAACCCTTGGTGAGTTTAATGTAGCAGGCGATTTCGTTGATGCATTGAACATTCAAGTAGCTAAGCTCCTCAAATCAGCAGCTGGCCGAACCAAGGCTAATGCCAGAAAAACAGTTTCTGCTAAAGACATTTAAACGTTCTTTAAAAAGCAAGAGACCGAAAGAGCCAGAGACCTCTAAATCTACTGATTCTTCCGGTTAATTAAACTATAACTATTTCCTTTTTTATTTTTTTTGTTATATTTTTCTTTAATGTTTCATATTTTTAATTAAGCAAACGTTTATCTAATAATTCTAGACTAAACCCCGACCTTTTTTGCTGGAATTTTACGTCTTTTTTCACTATCTGTAAAAACGAAAAACAATATGAATGAAGAAAAATTATGTAATGCGATGGAATTAATTGGTTTATTTTCCTCTGCTAGTTTTCAGACTAGACCAAATCGTTTTCTAGCTAACGTGAAACTAGAAAATTCTCAAGAATTGGTTCTTGTTCATTTGCCTGATCCTGGAAGACTCAAAGAATTATTATTACCTGATTCAGAAGTCATTGTAAGACAAGATGAATCAAAAAATCGTAAAACTCAATACACTTTAGTTGGTGTAAAAACAGGTTCAATCTGGGTCAACATTGAGTCAATTTTCACTAATGAGATTTTTCGTCAAGAATATCACAAACTAGAGAAACTTAACAATCTAGAAATCATTAGACCCGAATTCACTTTGGGAGGAAGCAGATTTGATTTTCTCATGAAAGACAAAGTATCGAGTAAAAAAGAGCTTGTTGAAATTAAAGGAGTTACACTTGTCGATAATCAGATTGCTTTATTTCCTGATGCTCCAACGAAGAGAGGAGCTAGACATGTAAAAGAATTAGGAGAAGCTCTTGACAAAGGTTGGAATGCACACGTTGTTTTTATAATTAAAAGAAAGGATGCAACATCTTTCAGACCCAATGAAAAAATGAATCCAAGATTTACCCAAGAACTGAGATTAGCTATTCACAAAGGAGTCAAAGTTACAGCAGCAATTTGTGACTATGATCCATTGAAAAAGAGAGAGATTAACATCATTGGAGAGGTTCCAGTTAAGACCAATTCTGAGCCATTTTAAGACGTTTCTTTCTTTTTAAGACTTGTTTGATTGAAAATTCAGTAAAAAGTGCTAGAATCGCCATGAAACTAGCTTGAAAACCAAATGTAACAGTAATAGCTTCCATTAGAAAACCAACTACTACTAAATCACTCTAATTCTACAACTCTTAGCTGTTTCTTAAAACTTTCTTTAGGATAATCAAAAGCTGTTTTCCGCTTACTTCCTTTGTTCTAAATGGAAAGCAAAACCTTCTGGATGTTTCAACCAATGATCACGTTCGTTCCAACGAAGAATTTCGCAGTCATCAGCTAAGCACATTTGCAAAGCAACGTCTACATCATCAACATAAAACTCTATCATGGTTCTGAATTCATCCCCTTCTACTAGGAACATATTGTAGTGTTTAGTTTTTACGGCATAGTAATCATCTTTTTTTTCTGCTTCCAAATCACAAAAAATTTTAAAGAAAGAAACTGCTTTTTCTAAGTTTTTGACACTAAAAACTATATCAGGACTATTCTCAAAATTCATACTTGGAAAATACCAGAATTACTTTTAATACTATCCAAAGAACAAAAATAGAAAAATAATCATAGATGGTACCTATACCTTCACTAGACTGTTTAATTTGAAATGGAATGAGAATTTTAACACATATTACTTCTATTCACTCTTTGAAATCAGAATCTACATCAGTTCTTTTGAGACCATGGCAATAACAACTCTAGCTTCCTCCGATAACAGCTGTTTTTTAGGTGTAAGAGCTGCATTCAGAAGATCGTTCAGAATCTTTACTCTGTTTCTATTAACAACATCTAGAAGTATCAAATCATCTACGTAGGTATGATCTTTGTACAGTTTAATGATTTCATCGGCTAGATCTTCAGATGTCACTTTCATCTGTTTAATGATCCTTTTCTCTGAAGCTGTTAATTTGCCATTTTTTTCACAATAGGTTTTAACAGACTCAACCATCTTCTCTAAAACTTCTCTTAGTTCCTCTTCTTCTTGTATTGTCAAGATATCCTCTAAAGACTCTATCTCTTCTGCCATGCTGAAAACCCCAAGTTCTCCTCTAAGTTGTTTTAAACAATACTCCAAAGCAAACAGTTCTTATAAATTTTATTCTTTAAAAAAATCCAAACTTTTATTTCACTCTTACCCATTTGCAATATCTGAGT
>DXJF01000037.1 GCA_019057375.1 Candidatus Heimdallarchaeota archaeon | reverse complement strand
AGAAATCCTCTTCCTTTTCAATTTCTATTATTGGATAGTTATTCTGAGAGATTTTTTCAATTCCCAGTTGTGATTCTTTATTCATTACAAAAGTTAAATCATGAAGCATAAGGTTGTTTGCTAGAATCAGAGTGTTATAGATGTGACCCAACCCAATTTCCTTATTCCCATCAACCCGAATTAATAATTTCTTTCGAGACAGAATATTCTCAGCTACTGTCCAGTCAAGATAATTATCGATATCCATTCCTTCTATTTCACTTAATTCAAAAACATCAATGGGTTCAGAAATTCTTGAATTTTCTGTGATATTTTCAGCTTTGGAAATCACAAAGCTACCTGCCTCAAAATAGACAGGATCAAGTTGTTGTCTGTTCAATCTTTTAGAGTGGTAAGGTTCCAATTTATCGGCCTTTTTCTCCCAGAATAAATGTCTAATTGGAACTACTGAAATCACTGTTGAATTATTGTTGTCAATCAATCTTTCAATGGCTTTATCTAAAGAATTTGTACTCAATAAAGGGCTGGTGGGTTGAAGTGTAATTATAATATCAAAATTCTCACCCTCTTGCTCTTGATAATTTTTGCAGGCATGATAAATTACTGGATCTAGTGTGGTATTGTCATCAGCAAGTTTTGAAGGTCTTGAAACAACTGCATTAGCTCCATATAAATAGGAGAGGTTGCTTATTTCTTCATCATCTGTTGTTATAATTGTTTTATCTATATAGCTAGATGAAATGGATGTTTTGATAATATATGCAATTAAAGGATTTCCATTCATAAATCGGATATTTTTTCTAGGTATTCCTTTAGAACCACCACGTGCTGGAATTATTGAAAGAATCTTGTTATTTTTATACACAAGTTTGAAGAGTTGGTGTTAATATTTTAGGTTTTCGTTTTATATTGAGCCCTTTTACAGAATATTTCTCTTAAACCTTATATCGCTTGAGAAGGATAATTTCTTTACAAAAAGGAAAAAAAGCTTATATAACAAATAAATAGGAATAGATTAAGTGTTAGAAATATGGTTAATATCTTTGGAGTTATTTCAACAACTTTTCTAAAAATGAAGCGTAAAAATTATCGATCTAAAATAAGAAAAGTTGCAAAAGAAGTGGGAGAGAATCTAAAAGTAAATTTTAAATCTAAGGTTAACAAGAATACTATTCTGGGCAGTAATGTAAACTTCAATAGAGTAATGATTAGAGGAGATGGAGAAGTAATCTCTGGGGACAATTTCCATTCAAGTCCTGACATCTTACTTCTAACTAGAAATCATAATTATGAAGGAACAAAAATACCTTATGATGGGACTTACATAAGAAAAAAAATAGTTATAGAAGATAATGTCTGGATTGGTGCAAGATGCATTATTTTAGGAGGAGTAACCATTGGAGAAAGTGCAATCATTCAAGCTGGGAGTGTAGTTGTGAAAGATATACCACCTTGTGGAATTGCTGGAGGTCATCCTGCTAAAACCTTTATGTACAGGGATAAGGATCATTACTATAAGCTTAAAAAAGAAAAGAAATTCCATTAGAAGTGTTATGCTATGAGAAAATTAGATTTCATTATAGTTGGAGCGATGAAAGCAGGTACTAATAGTTTAGCTTTACAGCTCAATAGTAATCCTCAAGTCTGTATTCCTCTGAAAGAAGCTCATTTCTTTGATAATGATGGGAATTTCAGCAAAGGGATTGAATGGTATGAAAATTTCTTCAAGGATTGCAGTTCAGATCAGATAATTGGTGAAAAGACTCCAACTTACAGTTATTCAGAAAAAGTACCAAAAAGGATTTTTGATTATAATTCTGAAGTAAAATTAGTTTGGATATTCAGAAATCCTGCTGACAGAACATATTCAAATTATTGGCATGCAGTAAAATTAGGGAGTGAAAAATTTAGTTTTGAAAAAGCTGTAAAACTTGAATCTAAGCGAATAGAAGAGGACATTTTTAAGGGATATCTGAAAAGAAGCATCTACATTGAACAAGTAGAGAGATATCTGAAATTTTTCGATATAAGGAATATACATTTCCTTCTCTTCGAAGAATTCGTGAAAAATCCAACAGAGAGTATGAGGAAATTGTTTGAATTTCTAAATGTCCCATTTAATAATTTCCAATATATAGATGAGATTCGGAATATAACAGTAATTCCTAGAATACCAAGACTCTTGAAGAAAACAAGAGAGATTATAGGTGAAAAATCCTTGATCTATAGAGGATTTCGATTTATAGCAAAAAGGGGTATAAAACCAGGATATGCAAAATTATCTCCAGAATTAAGAGCAGAACTAAATGAACATTTTAAGGAGCACAATGAAAAATTAAAAGATCTTACAGATTTGAATATTTCAATTTGGGAAAAGAAGTAAATAGCTTTTCTATGGGTTTAATTTCTACCTATAATTTTTTCAAGTTCTTCCTTGATGTTTTTTATTGAATTGTTCTTGAAGAATAATTCTGTATCAAATTCTTCAGTTTTTTTATCTGAAAGCACACTAACTAGTTCCTCTGGTTTGCTTATTTTTGTAACAATTCCAGTTTGGATTAGATTTTCCATATAGTCTATCCCAGTTATATCAACAAGAAATGTTTTCAAATTAAAATTTAATCCCTCAAAAATAGCTGTGGAATAAACACCAACTAGAACCTCTGATTCAGCAAATAGATGATAAAGATTCACTCCTTGATGATCAACAACTTCAATATTACTCTGTGCCAACCAAGGGTGGTCTTCTTTCCAGGAAAAAACCTCAAATGGATGAAGCTTGTAAATTATTTTGTAATCTAAAGATTCAATTTGACTAAGCTCTACTGCAAATTTTGAAAGTTTAGTTCCGATTGTTTTTTGAGAAATAAAGAGAATTTGTTTCTTTTTCTTAACATCTTCATATCGTTGTTTTCTTATCTCTAACTCAGGAAAACCAACATTGACTACATTTTCCTTAGATATAGGATAGTTGACAGATTCTTCCCAATATTTACCGAAAGCAAAAAGAAAATCAGGGAAGTTAATCTTAATAGCAGAATCCTTTTCATAAGAATACCCTACATGGTATTTTGTTATTACACCATGCTGAAGCTCAATAATTGGGATATTATTTAGTTTACAAACTTCAATGAAATCTTCCTTTCCATAGCTACACACAACAATTATAGCTTTTGGTTTAATCTTTGTGATGAGTTTTTGATAGTAGGGAATAATTCTTTGCCTTCTAGTTAATTTATGGTAAACGTAGTATTCCAAATCTATTGAGTATCCAAATTGAGATCTCATTTCTGTAGTTAATTCTCTGAGGTAATTTACTTCTTCATCACTCAGCTTTACTTTAGAACGTCCGAAATATTTCTTTAAATCAACAAGAAAATCAAGATATGTTAGATAAACCATATTTTCTGTTTTTACTGGTTTACGATACTTGAGAAAGATATCTTTTTCAAGTAAAATTGTTGAATAATGGAGTTTTTTTTCTAAATGATCTGTATAAATATCCCACCAATAACCATCATCTTGTTTTTTTCTTCTTGAGTTACTGAAAAATATTATATCGTGCTCCTTCACGAGAAAAGGATTTCTTCGAGTTCTAAAAAGAGCCATAAGATAATTACGGAATTTCAAGAAATAATTGCCTAATTTGAGATTCTTCTCCTTTTGTACCGTTTTTTCACCTTCTGAAGCATCTATAGTTTTTTGTAAAATATGTATGAAAACTGTAAATCTTATTCTTTCCCAGAAGAATACATCAGCTATTTCCTTGGTGAAAAGATGATTGTCTTCCTCAAATTTGATAAATTGTTCATACAGATTTTTGAGAGATACATCAGACTTTTTCATAGGGACATCTTCTACACTGAATTACATATTATTAATTTATCTATCTTAAAATGTGCGGATAAGAAAATAAAGATACATTTAAGGAGATTGTTTAAACTCCAAAATATTGGATTAAGTGGACTTATTTCTTCTTCTTCTCCAGATATAAACTAGTATAGGAATTGGAAGAAGGAATATTAAGTAGAAGAGATTCCAATGAGTTGGTAAATCACGTATTTCTACAATTACTGTATCCTCAGCAGTGTTTCCAAAGTAATCATACAAAATCAATGTAACATTCCATACTCCTATTGTAATATCTATCCAATCAAAAGATATGTTAATATCATACCATTCTGCAGAATCTATTTCAGTATCATTAGCGAAAATAGAATAATTCCAAGGGGTTGCATCAGAAACATCCCAAGTTAAGGCTATTTTTGAGACATTTTCATAAACCCAATAATCTTCAGGTCCATCAATAATTGGATTATCATTGTCAGTTATAACTGTATAAAGATTTATGACTTCAACTGCATCAATTTCAACAAAGTCACCAGAAGCATAATGGATTTGAACAAACCTTGTTTCAGTAAAACCAACTGTTGATAGATTAAAACTTTCTGTTTCATTTGCTGTCCTAAGAGCAGTAAAAGGTGAGGAAAGATCGTTTCCTACTTTAACTAAATAAGTTCCATTCCTTGAATGAATTATGAAATCGTCACCTGAGCTATCTGATGCAGTTTCATATCTACCAAGATCCAAAGTCAATATGCCATTATCATATGCATAAAAAATATTAGCAAACTTTCCATCAGGAGCTCCCAAGGCATAATTATCGTTAAGGTAAAGCTGCGATAATGTTTCTATTACATCATCAGCATAATTATCTGCTGGATAATATTTCATTTCTAGATTTTCATTTTCTGTATCAGAAACTGCTACTTTTGAAGGAAATAATAGGAAAATTAGGATTAAAGTAACTAAGGAAAAAATATGTCCCTTTTTCATTAGAATATTACTAACTTACAGCTACTTATTTTTTTTAAAAATGCTGATTTAGCTACTGATAGCATTTTTGAAATGATTAACACAAATTTTCAAACCATTTTGAATAGATATTTTAGGCTCCCACAACAATTCGTTTCTGGCTTTGGATATATCAACTGCGATTCTTTCAATTTCTGTGGATTTAGAACGTTTTAAAGAAGGATCCTTGAAAAGATTTGATTTTTTTCTTTTTGTAAGTTCGAGGATGATATCAACAACATCCTCAATTTTGTGCTCAACTCCACTGGCAATATTATAGATGTTAGTTTTATTATTATGTATTCTTACAGAGTGTAATAGTGCTGAAATTGCATCTTCTATAAATAGAAAATCTCTTGTTGGGGATAAATTTCCTATCCCTATTATCTGGTTATTAAAACATCTTTTAATAAAAGATGGAATGAATAGATTTGCTTCTTGTTTGGGTCCATAAATTGTAAAGAATCTTAGTATTACTGAAGTAAAGCCATATGTTTTTGAGTAACCTTCAATTATGCTTTCTGCAGCAGCTTTAGATGCTGAATATGGATTATTTGGAGCTAAAGAATTTTTCTCTGTTATCGGAAATGTCTTTGAATTACCATACACTAAACCAGTAGAATTAAAAATTATTTTAGGATTCTCTTGTGTTTTTCTTATTGCTTCAAGAATATTAAGAGTTCCTATTGTATTTACAGAAAAGTAAGTTCTTGGATGTTCAACTGATTCTTTTACGTGGATTAAAGCTGCAAGATGAAAGATAATGTCAAATTTATTTTTTCTAAAGAAACTATATATCTGTTCATCATTAACGATATCAATATCTACAAAGTCGCTAGTATTACTCATATACGGAGTTCTTTTTCCAATTACTGCGTATTCTTTACAGCTTTCTTTTACTTTGTTTACTAGACGAGAACCAATATAACCTGTTCCTCCAATAATCAAAACATTTTTCTTCTCTAAGTGATTTTTGAAAATTGTCATTCTAATCCATCTTTACTTAATATTTGCATATCATAATCAACCATTATTTTCACTAAGTCATCGAATGATATTGAAGGTTTCCATCCAATATTTCTTAATTTTGAAGCATCTCCTGTTAGAAGATCAACTTCTGCCGGTCTGAAATACTTTTGATTAATTATTACATACTTGTCCCAGGAATCTATTCCAGCAACCTTAAAGGCTCTATCTAGAAACTCTCTTACAGAATGAGTTTCTCCAGTTGCAGCAACATAATCATCTGCTTTGCTTTGTTGTAAAATAAGATGCATCGCTCTAGTATAATCTGGAGCATATCCCCAATCTCTCTTTGATTCCAAATTTCCTAATTCAAGTCTATCTGATTTCCCCAATGCAATATTAGCTACTCCATTACTTATTTTTCTAGTCACAAATTCAATGCCTCTTCTGGGGGATTCATGATTGAATGCAATACAATTTGATATGAACATACCATAGCTTTCTCTATAATTTACAGAAATCCAATAAGCTGCCACTTTTGCAACACCATAAGGGCTTCTAGGGTAAAAAGGAGTATTTTCATTTTGAGGTGTTTCAACAACTTTACCAAACATTTCGCTACTACTAGCTTGTAATACTCTTGTCTCGATGTCTGATAATCTAATCGCTTCTAACAAATTTAACATAGAAAGTCCTGTTGTATTCATTGTGTTAATTGGTTGAGTCCAAGAAGTTCCTACAAAGCTCTGCGCTGCTAGATTATATATTTCAGTAGGTTCAGATTCTTTAAGAGCTCTAATTAAGCTACCTACATCTGTAATATCTCCTTCAATCAATTTAATTTTATCCTTAAATTCTTCTATCCGTTCAAAATGAGGTAAGCTAGATCGTCTATAGAGACCATAAACCTCATAATCTTCATCAAGTAATTGTTCAGCTAAATATGACCCATCTTGACCTGTTATTCCTGTTATCAAGGCTATCTTTGACATGAGCGTTACTTATAATATTCATATATTTATTCTTTTTCTTTGAAGAATGAAATTTTCAAAGCAACTATTTATATAAATCACCCAAATTTCGATTTATTCAGGATTATATTTTAAGCTAAGATTCTAGAGAATTATTTCATAAATCAACAAGTTTTATGACCTTCCGATTGGATTAGAACTGATATTGTTGTAAATAATAAACATGTGTCAAATATTCAAATGTTAGACTATTATTCAAATAGTAATGATTTAGAACAATAAAAGAAATACTTCTCTATAATAGCTGTTGATAAAGATTTTCTGTTGTTTAGATTTCTAATTTCAGATGATAAAAGTAATATGAGAATAGCATTAAGAAAAAAAGAGAAAGTATTAACTCCCTGAATGTTCTACATACTTCTTCTTTTGAAATAGAGGTATAATGCTATGGGCAGAAGAAACACTAGATTAAAAGTTGTTTTAGTTGGTAATGGTCGTATTTCTACATTTACAGTATCTTGTGCACTATTCCCAAAAAAGTCGAACAGAACTAAAGAAATTGTCAAATTCTGTACTGTAATACTAGTCCATTCAAAAGTTATGGAAACATCATCCCATTCTCCAGAATCATGATTTACTCCATTAACTAGAATACTATAGTTCCATTTAGTTGCATCTGAAACACTCCAAACAAAAGATATTTCTGTTTCATTATCATTTATCTCCTTTTATAGAATTAGAATATCTTTTATTTACTCTT
>DXJF01000008.1 GCA_019057375.1 Candidatus Heimdallarchaeota archaeon | reverse complement strand
GATATGACATTAAGGTAAGTTTTCATATGAGTATGACGCTTCGAGATGTGTCAAGTCAGAGTCTTTCAGGCGATCTCAAGAATGTCTGGCATGCGCTACTAATTGGCATAGCTCCTCTAATGAACATAGTTGTTGTCATTTTACTTATTCAATTTCATCCTGATTTGATAGCTTTCTTTAACTGGATTAATTTTCCTGTTGGTAGATGGTTAATAGTTTATCTTATAATCTGCTTTTGCTTTTTTGCTCTTCCAGATTTTGCTGATCTACTCTTACCATTTACAACTGCAACAGCTAAACATGCAGAGCTGATTTTCCTCTTTTTAGTAGGATTATTCTGCTTCATTGTAGCTATTGGCGTTTGGGGATATTTCATTCCTCTAATCAACTTCCTTCTTTATTGCATTGCTCTTATTTACTTAGCTGAAAAAGAAGTTTTCAATCGTAAAATCAAACCTTTCAAGAAAGGTTTTGAACCTGTCCCTGAAGAGACCACAAAACAAGAGCAGATTGAAATATGAAAGACAAAACCTTTTATCTGATAAATTGTCTTTTTTCTTACTTTACTTAGAATGGAAAGTGTTGTAATGAAGTTACCTTATACCTTTGAATCATCTGTAACCTCTGCTAATAGAATTACTATTCCTACCATGCTTACCTACATAGAAACTAGTGACAGAATTGAAGGATATATTCAACTTCTAACTGATGACAAACCTTACCCTTTTGATAAGAAGCTCTCTTCTTCCAGACATATTACGATTGGTCACATCAAATCTTTCCTTCCATCTAAACAACTTCCTTCTCGGGTACTAGTTACTATTCAGAAGATCCATAAATCCATATCCGAAGCTTTAGAATTCAATCTCATTAGTTATCGAGACATTAGAGGAAATTACACCATGAATTATTCAACTATCAAACCCGTAGCTTCTGAGCAGTTATTGTTGGACAATTTCACTCAAGATTTCTTCTTTGCTTTCTTTTCTAATATTGAAGCTGAGATTAACCAATTCCTCGAACCATTTTATGTTGAAGAGACTAAGAAATGGGTCTCTCCTGTTAACTTAATGGTGGACAACGAGTTCGGTGCAAAAATCCCTGTGTTGTTATTCCTTGTTCTTTCCCAAGATTATTACCAGAAATTTAATGATAGTTTTTCTAAAATTGAGCTCTTAATTCAGAGATTAAGTAACTGGATCTATGAACTTGATGACTTCAATGTGGAAACACTCTCTAAATTGTCTTCACAGCTTCAAAACATAATTGAACATGATAAGGAACCAGAATATCTTGATATGAAAGCTATTCTTTCTTTACCTGACCTTCAAAGGGAAATCGTTCTGATAGCTCTGAAAGAACATAGAAATGGAGGAATTACTTTAACCACACTCACAACCCAAGTCAAAGAGACTAAACAGAGAGTTTCAGTTGAAATTGATGAGTTAGCTAAGAATGGGATCCTAAGGCTATTTGAAGAAGGGGATTCTACAATTATTGACACTCTTTGGATAATCTGAATCAAGGTATTATTTCAGTTGTATTGTTGTACTCTGGATAGTCGAAATCTTCTCGTTTTACAATTCCTTTCTGAATTAGAGTATCGACTCTCGGTTTGATAAATTGGAGCTCTTCTATTAAGTGTTTAACAGTTCCACAAACTAAATCAAACCCTTTTTCACCCCAGAGTTTAGTTTTTTCTGCAAAAAGGCATCTTCCACCACAAAGAGAGTAAACCTCGCATTCTAGACAGGTTTTACCTACTCCAATAGCATTCTCTAGCTCTTTTGGATTATTTTTCTTTATATCTCCAACAACAGAGAACTCGTATTCAGGTGGAAGTGGACAAAAAGTTATTTTGCCATCTGTTCTAATTGCGAAACTTCTCAACCCTGCTTCACAAGGTAAATCTGTTGATGTATCGTTTAGGATATGTCTATAAATAACTAAAAAGGGAACCATGCCTTTGATTTTTCCTCTATCCAAATTAGCACGCCAATAATCTGTTAAATGAGAAATTCCCTCATTATACTTCAGCATCCATTCAGGAAAATTATCCCATCTTGTTTCTATTCCATGATCCCATTCGACATCTAACTGCCAGTGAACATGATCAAAAGTCAATTCTGTGTTTTCGATCAAATAAACAACATCTTTGTAGATTTCAGAGGTTTCTGATATTGCCATTCTAGCTACTAAATCTCCTGTAAAACCTCTTGAACGAATATCCTTGATGTTGGTTAACAATTTCTTATAGGTTCCTTTTCCTCTATTGACATCAGTTGTTTCTTCGTTACCATCAATAGATACGAGAATCGTAGAAAAACGAGTTAAGTATTCGGTTGGAAGTTTGTTTAAGAGCAAACCGTTTGTTTGTAATGAATAGTGTTCTGCATCTATTTGATCCATAATTTCTTGAATTATTTTTATCTCTAGAAGAGGTTCCCCTCCATAGAAACAAATAGTAGGTGATTTATCTTGAGAAAGAAAATCAACTAAATCTTGGGTTTTCCAAGCTGGTTGGATTGGCAGATCGGGATGGGGTTCATTCATACAATACCGACATCTGAGATTGCATTTTGTACTAGTAATAACAAACCAGTTCATGGGAAAATCTTAACTCCAAAAATAAAGAAAACCAACCTTTTAAAAAAATATAGTTTTGAAAGAGGATAATTTCCTTAAAAAATTTTACTTGCGAATTTTCTTATTTAAAAGACCCCTGGAAAACTTCTGTAAGAAAAACGAAACGAAATATTCTTTTATTCCACTTTTGCCATGCAATTTTCGCGGAATAATGAAGAATGCTCATTTTTTTCCGTTTATCCAAAAGGATGATTTTAAATAATTGTTTATGCAATAGAATTTAGATAGAAAAATGAGTTCGATGTTCTGCCAATATTGCGGTGCTAAAAATGTTTCCTCTAACAGATTTTGTGAAAATTGTGGTCAGCAAATTAGTGCCCCTGATGGACCTCCTCAGAATCAGCCTTATCAACCTGTACAGTCTCAATCTGGACCTTATCAACAATATCAACCTCAACACCAAAGCCAACAGGGTTCAAGTATGTCAGGAAGTTATGATGCAGTACCAGGAACTCAATATCCTTACCCCCCCAAAAAAAGCGGAGGAATGTCCCCAGCTGTCAAAGCGATACTAATTATCTTCTTCCTAGTATTGCCTGCTATTTTCTTTGCAATATTCTTTGGAATTTTTTGGTGGTGGTGGTAAAACACCACTTTATTTAAGCTATATGATTTATGTCGCAATTTTAATCATTTTCTACTACTTACCTTTTCCAAACGATTTAAAAGAAAAAAACTCTTAATGTATACTTGTAGTTATTTGGGGTTAATATCTACGTATTATTAATAAATAAAAGGCAGACGGAGTGCAGTTATTTACATGGCGTGTTAGTGATTGCATATAATTCAGTAAGTAGAGTGACAGATGTGAAGATCCTTATCACAACAAAAAATGGGGAGTTACTATATCAGTACGATTCCCTACCAGATAGTGTAATTCATGATAATGCATTAGTCACAGGACTCATTAGCGCTATTATCGCTCTATCTTCCGAAGTTGTCTGTTCTTTCCCTCGAGAAATAGAATATGAGGGTAAAATACTCTATTTTTATTATGAGAACGATCTTGTCGCTTCCATCTTAGCTGACATTGAATCCCCATTCAATGGCAACATATTACCCCTTTTACTAGCTGAGTTTAAGAGTGTTCAAATCAAACACGAGTTCCATGCTTATGAAGCTTTACGTTATGAAAATGAAATAGGTGAAAGAATCAAATCTTGTTTAGCTGAATATCTATCTAACATTCAACGTAATATGATTACTATTTTCGAAAAAACTGATTTAACAGATTATGATTCATTAATTAAACTGAAGAACGTTGCAAAAGATGGCGCTTTAGAAGGAAAAATAGATTTCCTCTCATTTGAAGTAATTGGACGACTATTACCTGAAGGATTAGATAAAATTCTGTACGGTTTAGTTATTGGCATTCCTGTGGTTGTGGCAGGAAATAGGAATGTTGTTGAAGCAATGGTACAGTCGCTACGTTTTCTGTCACCAACTAAACTGCTCAAAGTTAAGTTATGGTCACACAATTATGAAAAAGGATACGATATCATAGGTACAAACGACTTTAGAGGTTTGATCCCCTCCCACAGTCTGATTATTGCTAATCTAGATGATGGAATAGTGTACGGTGGTCTAGCCTCTCAATATTTCCAAGACATAGCTACTCAACTTCCAGGGCTCACTGCCATGGAAGCGTATAGTCTAGTACGTTCAGAATTGGATTGGATATTTAAAGCATTAGAAGCTCTGTCAATTAGAGCTCATTCCAAGGATTCTTTACCTTTAGAAAAACAGATGATCTTACTCAAGCTTCTAGAGAAGTTACATGGTTGAACCTAAGTTCAACCTTTTTTTCCTTTATTTGGAATCTAAAATAATAACTGATTTGTTGACCAATCATCTACAAAAACTTATAACCATCTGAACATTTGTAGAATTATCTCAATGAGTTCTTCTAAAAAAAAGTCGGAAAAATCATGGACAGATATGATTAAGTTTAGAAAACAATCCCTAGTAGGAAAGATTATCTTGATTAGCATTGTTCTTCTATTAGGAAATATTCTCATTTTTGTTGCTTTGATTAGCTTTATGGGTAAGTGGAACGAATTAGGAAAATACTCTCTATGGATTCTTTTTGGTTGGCTCTTCTTCATCATTTTAACTTATATTAGTGTCAAATTGATATCCTTAATAATGCATAAAGAGAAAATGGAAATACAAGAATTAAAGAAAACCCAATCTATGGAAACCTCTGAACCAAAATAGCTGATTATTATGCTTAAAGTAAAACCTCAACAACATCCTTTACTCGTCCCCACACTCAGCTTTTTGCTTTTAGTAATGGTTATCATGATACTTATTCTAGCAGCTTATACAAACAATATTACCTTTTGGATTGTAGCTGTTCTTTTTGATTTAGGCATTTCATTTATAGGTGTGAAAACAATTCTTAATTTACGAAAGCCAAAGCTGATCTCTAAGCCATTAGGTGACCAATTAAAGTTTGGCGAAAGACTAGAGGGTGAAGAAGAACCAGAGGCAGAGGTAGTTAAGACTGAGTAATAAAGAAGCTAAGAGAGATGTTTTAATCCTTTCATCTTATGCCACATTGGGAACCATAATTATTACAATATCTCTAACTTTCGCTTTTCTAGCAATTGAAAAAGCTTATGGAGATTGGCCCACTTTTGTATGGGGAATAATAGCTTTTCTCTTTGCTTGCACATTTGCAGTGTTTTACATTATAGGTTTTCGTATACTTGACAAAAGAAGAGGAAACAAAAATAGTAGTCTTCCTTAATCTTAGGTTGTAGGATTAGAAAAATACCTTGTTTTTAGTTTAGAAGCGGTATTTAAGCAGTCTGACACATCTTTAAATAATTATATCTCAATTGTTGCATAATGGTTACTCCCGACAATATTCGAAACAACAGAGTTTTTGAGAAGTCTATTCCTTTAATTCACAAGTGCCTAAAGGATAGAGTTAGCATAACTCTTTTACTTTCTACACTGAAACTCATTGAGCGAGGATATATTAAGGGAGAAAAAGATTTAGATTCTTTTATGGAAAAAAGAAAAGAACTCAACCCCAAATATACTGAGGATGCCGAGAAGGTAAAGGAATTAATCCTTGAATCTTACTTCTGAAATTTTTTCATTCTGTCTATTAACACTTTAGCTGCGAATGCTGCTTCTTTTGGAGACATAAAAATTGGTGCATTTTCTTCTGCTGCAATTTTCTTTACTGGTTCCATTAGCTTCCCACTCATGAAAATTGGTAAGATAGGTTTCTTTCTATCTGTGTCGTTCCAAGCACGAATTACACCTTTATAATGTTCATCAGGTTGCATCTCTAAGAATGTGGGAACTACTGCACATGGGATAACGATGTCAATATTAGGATCTTCAAACATAGCTTTAGCTACTTGATAGAATTCTTCTCCTCTCGCTCCTGCTATCATATCTAAAGGATTAACTTTCTTTACAAGAGGTATAACAAAGGGATTAATCTTTTCATTGAATTCAGCACTAAATTCAGCTAATTCCAAACCGAATTCATCTAAGTTGTCACTGAAGAGTACGGCACTTCCACCACTATTTGTAAACAACCCTACACGATTACCAACTGGAAGAGGAGAATAGGAAAACGCTTTGATAGCAGTTACGTAATCATTCATACTTTCACAGAGAGTAGCTCCAGCTTGTTTTATTGCTGCTTTAAGGGAACTATAATCTGTTGCTATAGAGCCAGTATGACTTGAAGCAGCCTTAGCTCCTGCTGAAGTTCTCCCGCCTTTCAGAATAATTGTTGGTTTGACTTGAGTTATTTCCTTAAGAGTCTCATAAAATTTCCTTCCATCCACAACATTTTCCAAATAGATACAAACAACTTGAGTTGCTTTATCATCTTTGAAGTATTTGATTAAATCTGTCAAATTGATATCAGTCATGTTTCCGAGATTAGCAAATTTTGAAAAACCTATTCCTTGCCATTCCATCTCATAAAGACACGCTGCACCAAAACTTCCTGATTGAGTGGCCATACTAACATTGCCTTGAGGGGGTGTTATTACAAAGGAAGCATTCATGCCGATGTCGACATTCATGATCCCAACACAATTGGGACCGATAATCCTAACACCTGCTGTAGTTGCTTTCCTCGCCATTTCTTCTTGAATTTTTTTTCCTTCCTCATTGATTTCTCCAAAACCAGCTGAGACAATAATGATTCTTTTGACTTTCTTCTCAATGCATTGATCAACGACTATAGGAACAGCTTTTGAAGGAACAAGAATTATGGCTAAATCGATGTCTTTTGGAACATCCAGAACTGAAGAATAGCTCTGTAAGCCTAATATCTCCTCTGATTTAGGATTGATAGGGAATAATTCACTCTTCAAACCTTCATTATTAACGAGATTAACAGTAACAGCGTTACCAAATTTCTTTGGATCAGCTGTAGCTCCAACAATTGCAATGGTTTTTGGATAAAAGAAGTGTTGTACCATCGTTTTCAAGAAGAGAGTTAATTCGTCAATTTTTAATTTTTCCCTTTTGACTTCAAGTAAAACCTTTTCTCATTACGTACTCAGAAGGATCGATTTTGAGAATCTGAGTAACAATACTTTCTAGAATGGCAAAATCGGACATGTCTTGAACTTGCTCACTAATAAGGTCCAGTAATCTTCTAGCTTCCTCTTGACTATCCGTATCACGAATGATTAAAGAATAAATATACTCGTTCTCTGTTTTAATGATATATTTATAACCACCAGATTGTAGATATTGTAGAACTCCTGTTTTACCAAAAATTCGTTGACTGAAACTCTCGATTGCAGACAAAAAGCCTGCTAATAATGATGGGTCTTCTTCTAAACCCATTTTATCGATTTCTAAAATGGGAAAACCTTCTACGTCTGCTAGCATGAACATATGAGGATCTATACTTCTTTTAGCGACAACTTTGGCAGCATTATTTGCAAGCCATTGAAGAGCATTATCTACATTTTCTCCGGTTTTCATGGAGGTTTTGAAAAACTGGTAGGAAGCATTTTCTTTTTCAGCAAGTTTAAAGAGTTCAAGATGATTGATGATTGTTTCAAGATTAACGCTTTCTTCTAAATCTGATTTATTACATAAGAACAGAATAGTAAATTCATCAGCAGATTCTTTGAGATTGATGCTTTTCCAGAATTCTTCTTTAGCTAGATCAAATTGGTCAGTGTCAGTTGAATCGATAATGAAAATCACCCCATAAGCCAATTTCGTATATGTTTCCCAAATTGTTTGTCTGTAGCTAACATGCCCTCCCAGATCAAAAAGATCGAATCGAGCATCTCCTACCTCTACTGTCTCATATTGCATTCCAAGGGTTGGTTTAGTTTCTAGAAACTCTCCAGTTTTGATACGCCTGACTAAAGAAGTTTTACCTGCTTGAGGTAAACCTATTACAACTAACGGAATACCTCTCTTATCAAATGACAATATCTTTGAACTTCTAGCCATCATTTCCAAACTCCCAACTACCTTTTGCTTCCATGAGTTTTCACGGATGCATGACCTTCTCAAAGGCTTTTTTAATACTTTCTATAGTTTTTTTTAATTAGACAAAGTGAAGAAAGAAGATAATGATTGTAATTTTGTTTAAATGAACGATATTTAGTTAAGGTGATGGTTGATGGGTGTTCAGAAAAAATACAACGTATCTTGCAAATTTATTGGGTTTTCTAAATATGACAACTTCAGAATTCTATTTCATTTTTGTCGGTTTCTAAAAGGCTTTTGATTTGAGGAAAGAGATATATACAACTTTTCAATATAGTATGTTGTACTCACAGAACGGGTGTGTATTCAAATGAACAGACGAAAATTAATGAAAACAACATTTATTATTCTACTTTTGACATTTTCGATGATTGTGGGATCTAATCAAGCTGCACAAGCTCTAAATTACAATCAAGACCCCTCTAATCAGGAAGTGCAACAAGTAGTAACTGAACCGGCACAAAATGAAGTGGGATTGAAAGACACTGAAGATACAATCGAAATATGGATTGTGCAAGATTTTGTGATAACGGTGTATGACTTGGCCTTGATAGAGTGTCATGTGCTAAGTCTTTATGGAATTGAAATTGACGTCGAAATAGAAGTATGGATTCAATATGATAATGGTAGTGTTTTTCTCATCTATGAAGAAACGAGAGTACTCTATCCTTACCTGGAATATGTGTTTAATGTTACTCATGTTTTCACGTTAGTAGGTTTCCATTTAGCTAATCTCAAAGTGATGGATCTAACACATCAACAAGAAGTTACAACTGAGTGTCAATGGGAAGTTATTGATGGTTATTTTGAAATATATATTTATCAAGACTACGAAGCACAAGTCGGAATAGAAATTAAAATAGAGATATACATCTATAATGGGTATGCCATTGCTAAAGAATTGTATATTGAAGTATTAATTGATGATGGTTCAGGTCCTCCAGTACAAATACATGAAGAAACCACGTGGGTAAATGCTTATGATGTGCTGATAATAGTAGTCTATTGGACCTTTGTAGTAGCGGGGTTTTATGATGTGATTGTAGAAGTTATGGATATTGTAGAACAAAAAGAATGGTATGCTTATTGCTACTGGGAAGTATTTGATGGGTTCATTGATATTATAATTGAGCAAAACTATGAAGCTTGGATCGGTGTTGAAGAAAGAATACAGATTTGGGTTTACAATTACTATGCTATCGATATTACTGCTGACGTCTCTGTTTGGATTACAAACGGAACACATACTTTCGAGCTATATTTCAATGTTCTTGTAACAATAAATGCTGGGACGTATTTTATGGATGAAATCTTTTATACATTCATCTATGAAGGATTTTGGGAACTCTATGTTGAAGTGTATGTTTATGAATTTGAACTTACGTGGATAGAATATTGCCTAGAAGGATGGTGGATCTATGGAGGTTTCATAGATGTCTGGATTTACCAACAATACGAAGTTTTCGTTTCTGAAGAAGCAATTATGTATTGTTGGGTCATGAGCAATTATGCAGTTGATCGAGATATAGCTATTGAAGTGTGGATAACTAATGCAACGCATAGCATCCTGATATATGGAGAGACTACGGATATCGCTCCTGGAGAAGTGTATAACTTTACGGTATACTGGGTGTTCCTTTATGCTGATTATTGGGATGTAAAAATAGTTGTTATCGATTTATTCTCAAGTATATTTTATGTAGATTATTGCTATTGGTACGTCTATTGGGGATATTTTGAACTCTATATTTACCAAGAATACTATGGATTACTAGATCAAGAACTCTGGATGATGTTTGAAATCTATAATTTCTTTGCAGTAGAGAAGAATGTAGGTGTTGAAATACTGATTTTCGATGGAGTAGACTATGTTCAACTATACTATGAAATTGTACTTATAGATGCACTTGGGTTCTATTTCTTTGAACTATGGTACGTATTTGCAATGGTAGGTTACTATGATGTGATACTAGTTGTAACGGAACTTGATACGGGACTAGTGTGGATAGAATATTGTTGGTGGTGGATCTATGCAGAATATCTTGACATCTGGATTGTCCAAGATTTGGAAGCTTCAGTTGGCGAAGAAGTCCTTATGGAATTTTGGATAGTAAACTACTACTCAACTGTTATGGATTTGACCGTTCAGGTCTGGATAAGTGATGGTACGGATTCTATAATGGTTTATACTGATACTACGGTGGTGATTCCAGCTAATGGTATCTACACATTCACATTGCCTTATACATTCCTATACGCAGGATTGTACACTGTAACCTTGATAGTTATAGATAATGCAACAGGTTTTGAATGGATAAAATACTGTCGATGGAGTATCTATGAAGGATTCATTGATGTCTGGATAATTCAGGACTACGAAGCTGTTGTTGGCCAAGAAGTATGGATGGCATTCTACGCACAAAGTTACTATAGTTATGATGCACCAATTTACGTAGAAGTAAGAATAGACACGGGTTACGGAATTGTAATTCTATATACCGATTCTTTGGTTTTACTAGCTTATCAATTACTCATGTGGAACCTTAGCTATATATTCATGAATCCAGGAATATTCCATATCTACTTCGTAGTAGTTGAATTACAAACAGGAAATGTTTGGATAGCTGAATGTCGTTGGTATATCCATGATGATGGTTGGTTAGACATATGGATTGAACAGGGTTACTATGGAGAAGTAGGAGTAAACTACATTATGCAATTTGGTGTAGGTAATCTCTATTCAATAGACAAAGATCTTAATCTTGTAGTAAAAATAGTACAAGGAAGTGACTCGTGGATAGCCCATAATGAAACGAAATTGGTACTGTCGATGACAACGTATAGTTTCGATGTCAATTGGGTATTTTTGAACGGTGGTTGGTATGATGTTTACTTCATAGTTGCTGATGTCGTCACAGGAATTGTTCAAACATTAGATTGCTGGTGGAAGATTGAGGAACCAGTCATTATACCTGAATTCAGTGCTATAACCCTGATACCAATTCTAGGAGCTCTTTCTGCAGCTGTCTATCTAGCGCTTAGAAGGAAAAGGAAATTAACTCACTAATCTCTTCTCTTTTTTTCTTTTTTTAATTTCTTTTTATTTAGATTCTAATACCATTGCAATAGATTTTTAAAATTCGTTTTTCGTTTGTTTTTATCTTATATGGTGAACTAAAATGAAAAGATATTTTGTAAC
This sequence comes from Candidatus Heimdallarchaeota archaeon, assembly GCA_019057375.1. Taxonomy (GTDB): domain Archaea; phylum Asgardarchaeota; class Heimdallarchaeia; order Heimdallarchaeales; family Heimdallarchaeaceae; genus UBA460. The sequence goes on along the minus strand of DXJF01000008.1, from coordinate 4,743 downwards.
AGGTTCATATGGCCAAATAGGAATGGATCTTATTCCAGCTATGCTAGAACGTTATGGGAAGGAAAACGTTGTTGCTACAGGAAGAAAAAAAATCAATCCTACATTCAAAGAATTAGATGTAATCTATCACAGACTAGATGTGAGAGATCAATATGGTCTAAGAAACTTATTGGTTGAGTATGATATAGATATTATTTTGCATAATGCTTCAGTTTTATCAGCTACAGGGGAGAAGAATCCACAGCTAGCACATGAAATAAACTTTGAAGGGTTTTATAATGTTCTTGAAGCAACACGTGAACTAAATCTAGAACAGCTGTTTGCACCATCATCAATAGCTGCTTTTGGACCAACAACACCTTTGGTGAATACTCCAAATGATACCATTATGCATCCAACAACAATCTATGGAATTTCAAAAGTATATGTTGAACTCATGGGTGAATATTACAATAAAAAGTATGGTCTAAACTTCAGAAGTTTGAGATATCCAGGAGTACTTTCACCAAGTGAACCAGGTGGAGGTACAACTGATTATAGCATCTGGATGTTTTTCGAGGCGATTAAAAACAAGAAATACGAATGTTTCCTAGCGAGCGATGTAAGGTTGCCTATGATGATGATGTCAGATTGTCTCAAATCCACTTTTGATTTAATTGAAGCTCCTGATGATAAACTCAAACATCGTTCCTTTAATGTTACTGGAATGAGTTTCACTCCAGAAGAGCTAGCTAATGCAATAAAAGAGAATATTCCTGACTTTGAAATTACCTACAAACCTGATTTCCGAGATACTATCGCTCGTTCTTGGCCTCAAAGTTTAGATGACAGTGCTGCTCGTGAAGAGTGGGGTTGGGATCCAGAATTTCCATTCAATAAAATGGTTGTAGAGATGCTTGATGGAGTTAGTGAAAAACTAGGAATTCCATATAAATAATACTTCATCTTCTTTTCTTTTTCTTTGCCAAAGTTTATACATTGGTATAAGAGTAGGCGATTTTAGCGATTGATATGGTTGACATCAAAGAAGAACTAAAGAAATTTCAAAAAATTGTAAACATAGAAACAGCTGAAGAGAAAGCATGTTCTCTAATTAAAGAAACAGCTGAGTCAGGGGATTTGGATTAATTGTAGATGTACTTCTTTGTATTGAAATAGCGGTCCCAGTACCTTTCATTAAAGTTCCTTGGTTAGCTATGCACTTTGCCCCAGGGTGGGGTACCGCATGGTTGATAGCTTTCGCTCAGTCTTATGCATTGGCTTTTGGTATAGCTTTAGTAGGAATTATCGTGACCATTTGGTTGCTAAAAATCTGGATGTGGAAACCCTCTGGACCACCTCCAGAAGCAACCAATGTATGAAATTCAGTTACTGAGCTCTTTTCCCTCTTTTTTTAAATTGCAAAAAATCTATATCTGTAAACAATCATTTTAAGTATCAGTTGAACATTGATTGCAAAAAGGTGGAATTGTAAAAAAAAGAAGTTTAGAGAGAAGCTCCACAATTTTGACAGAACTCCCCATCTGTAGTTATTTTTGCACCGCATTTTGAGCAAAAATGAGCTTTATTTAGAGCTGGTTCTACTTGTGCAACTGTGGGTTTTGATTCACTGTAACTTTCAACAGGAGCTGCTTGAGCAGTCATTTCTTGATGACTTTGTGATTCAACCATTCTTATGTCTCTACTAAGATCTCGAAAACCTAGTAACATTAGTATAAATCCGACTAGACTTCCTATAGAACCATATGTACTAAACATTGAAGATATAGAGGATACTACATTCACTGCTAAACCAATAAAAAGATACATTGAAGGTTTTCCACGGAATCTTCCTTTACTTTTGTATTCATTAAATAATTGGTATATTAGAAATGCTGCTGCAGCAAGAGAAACATTTCCTGCAATAGATATAACGTTTCCTGTAACTCCAGGTATAAACATTCCTGCAATAATAGCTATGATATATCCATAAAATCCATAGCTTATGAATTTAGTAGTCTCTAGTGTTCGTTCAGCTTCATATAACTTGTTGAATCCAGTTCCCAAACGGTAGTATTGGACATAGCTCATAAATAGAATTACAAGCAGTGCAACAAGTGCTATTCCCAGAAAAACTACTGCTATTATCCCTGATGATAAGATCCCACTAGCAATAATAGCTTCACCTGTCGCATAGATATTGTTTGGATTAAAATCTTCTATAGTAAATCCTAAGGGGATTAAAACTACAAAAAGTGTAATTGCAATTATAACAACTAATGCAATCCCTATAATTGTGGCCAAAATTATGTACTTATACAGTTTATCTGCACTTTCAGAAATCTTACTTTTTGCATATTCAAAAGGCTGAGTATTATAATCTTGATTCATTGTAATCAATGAATCTGCATTTAATAGCCTTATAAACAGTACCTTTGACCAAATAAGTGATAAATTATCAATAATATCTTATGAGTTTAATATTAACACTTTTTACGCCATTCTGCAAAATTTCAATCTTGGTAAACAATCCTTTTAAATATCCATGGATTTTTTCATTGGACTGAGATTATGCGTGAAGGATTAACTTTTGATGATGTACTTTTAGTACCAAAGCGTTCCTCTGTTACATCTAGAAAAGATGTTGAAACTTCTACTTATCTTTCTCGAAATATAAAATTGAATGTACCCATAGTCAGTTCTAACATGGATACAGTTACAGAAAGTAAGATGGCTATTGTGATGGCTCAGATGGGAGCTATTGGTATCATTCATCGTTTTATGTCTGTTGAGGACCATGTTTCTGAAGTAACTAAGGTAAAACGTTCAGAAATGATCAGGATAGATCACCCTTATCGTTTAGGGCCTGAAAACACTTTAGATGATGCCAGAAATATGATGGAAGATAAAGGAATTTCTGGAATTCTAGTCACAGATCTTTCAGACAAATTAGTAGGTATTCTTACAACTCGAGACATTATGTTTGAAGAAGATGGTGTTACTAAAATCTCTGATTTAATGTCAACTGATCTAGTAACTGCTTCTCCTGATATAACTATTGAAGCAGCTAAGGATTATCTTCAAAAGAATAGAATAGAGAAGTTACCTCTAATAGATGAAAAAGGATTTCTAAAAGGATTAATCACTTCTAAGGATATTATCAAAAGTAAAGTCTTACCTGATTCATCTAAAGATTCTAAAGGACGGTTGCTAGTTGCAGCTGCTATTGGTGTTCGTGGAGATTATCTGCAAAGAGCTGAAAAACTTGTCAATGCAGATGCTGATGCATTAGTTATTGATATAGCTCATGGACATTCTGATTTAGCTATTAATACAGTTAAAGAAATACGAAAGAATTTTAGTGATATCGAGATTATTGCGGGTAATGTGGCTACTGGTGAGGGAACAAAAGCTCTCATTGAAGCTGGTTGTGATGCAGTTAAAGTAGGAGTTGGACCTGGGAGTATTTGTCTAGAAGAAGATTCACTAGTTACAATGTCTGATTATTCAGTAAGAAAGATTAAGGATGTTTCTGTTGGAGATTATGTAATAACCCATCTTAATAAAAAAAGAATGGTTACTAAGAAGTATAAAAGAATATATACAGGTAAAATTTTGAATATTAAAGTAAAAGGTTCTCCCGCTGTTATTAAAATAACACCTGAACATCCTCTTCTAGCAATTTCCTTCAATCAAGATTCTGAGAAAATAAAGAAATATGGTTCAAAATATTACTTTGAAAAGAAAAAGCATAACTTGGGTTTAGAATGGATTGAGGCTTCTTATCTTAGAAAAGGAGACTTAGTTGTAATTCCAAAAACTAATGCAAGAAAATTGCAAAAAACAATTTATGATCTAACGGATTATGTGCAATGTTTATTTGACGATGAAAAAGTCTGGACAACAAAAATAGGTTTCAATCCGAACGATGAATCATATCAAGATTTAGCTGTTCGTTTTTCAACAACAAAAAGGATAATCGCAAACATAGTTCAAGGTGGACAATCACAGAATATGATCCTTAATCAAAGAGTCAACCATTATTTAGATGAGATCAGTTATCAAAGACACATCGAACCTTTGACAATTAATAGGTATATAACTCTGAACGCTGATTTAATGAAGCTTTATGGTTATTTTCTCGCTGAAGGCTATGTAGCTGGAGCAAAAAATAATCGGACACTAAGATTTGCATTTTCAAAAGATGAAATAGAATACCACCAGGATGTAGTTGATCTAATTGAAAAGATATTCGGATATAAAAATACGAAAATTAGATTTCACAAAACAAAGAATTCTGCAGTTTTGATTGCACACTCACACTTGATAGCAACATTCTTTGAAAGACTATTCCCAATGGGTTCTAAGAATAAGAAAATACCTGAAAATGTACTGAATCAAGAAAACGATTTGTTAATCGAACTTGTCAAGGGTGCATTTTATGGAGATGGAAGTGTAAAAGAAAAAAGAAAAGCTTTTTACAAAACTATTTCGTCATCTCTTGCTTTTCAATTGTCAGAAATTATTACTAGAATTGGCTTTTTACCAACGATTTCTAGACAATTCAATGTTAAACCAACTTGGAATGATACCTATAAGATAAACATATCAGGGACACAGTATGACAATTTCATGGAACTGATTTATCCAGGATATCCTTTTGAAAAGGTAGAAAAGCCAGCTCAACAAATTTGGGCAGATCAAGAATATATTTATCTAAAAGTAAATTCCATCAAATGTGAGGAAAAAGAAGCGGTTGTTTAT
>DXJF01000007.1 GCA_019057375.1 Candidatus Heimdallarchaeota archaeon | reverse complement strand
TCTTGAACTACTTCTACCTCTTGAACTACTTCTGTCTCTTGAACTACTTCTACCTCTTGAACTACTTCTGTCTCTTGAACTACTTCTGTCTCTTGAACTACTTCTGTCTCTTGGGCACTATCTGTAATTATAATTTCATCTTTAATAATTGGCATACTTTGTGCTTCTTCAACAAAAACTAAATTATGAATATCTTCTGGTATATTTTCGGGTTGCACAAAAACTTCCTTATTGATAACTGGGTCAGTAACAATGGGTTGTGAGAGATTAACAGATTCTAGTTCTTCAATCTGTTGATCAACTTCGAATTCTTGGGCTAGTTCTATACTTGTTTGTGTCTCAAGTGATTCTTCTTGTAATATAGCTTCAGTGGAAATTGCAATATTCTCAGAAGGAATAGGAATTTGCTCTTTTTCTATTATTTCCCTTATCTCTTCTATATCACTAACATCAATTTCTCCAACTTCTTCTCCAGAAACAGCTTTAGCTAATCCAATCGTTACTTCCTCTAATTCTTGCTCTAAATCACTTTCAACTTCTAGATCATCTTCTTCAAAAATCTCTTCCTCAACTTTCGGTGTGTCTAGAGGTTCATCAAGAAACTCCTGTTCTAAAGATTCATCTAATAGAATTAATTCTTCAACAATTTCGTCCTCTGTAGATTCTGTGGTATCTCTATCTGTTTGAACTCTTTCTTTAGCTAAATTATACAAAAATTGAGCAAATCTTGTAACATTTTTTTTGTCCCAATCTAGCATGTCATTTGAATCTTCTTCATTATTCATATGATAACCACTTGTTGAGGGGTGAGTGAGAATCTCAAGCCATACTACCTTTCATATCTTATTAACTTTTCTTAAGTATCCGTTTTGCATAGTTTTTGGTAGGTTAATATGCTTAAATTAAATCTATTTTTGAAGAAGTAAAAACGTTCGTTTAACTTAACTAACTACTTCTAAACTAAAATTTAATAACCCAAAATGTAATTGTTCTCTCATGAGTGAATCACTCAAACCTCTATTAATACAGCTTGTCAGTTCCTTTTCATATTATTTAATCGATGAAGCACGCAGAGAATTCGGAAAAGATATTTTGGAAGTTAAAATAAATGATATTGAATATCATAAGGCTGGTGGAAGGTTTGGCGATGTTTATGTTATTGATGTTTTTTATAGTTCTGAATTAGGAAACCATAAAACTAAACTAGCGATTAAATTCATGGAAAGTCCTCCCGAAGTTATTACTGAAATCAAGAATTCTTCTTTTTTGGAGAAAAAATTTTCAACCAGATCAGTTGTTAAAATTCCACGATACATCTATGTTAATTTAAAATCTCCAACTTTCATTGCTTATGAAGGAGTCACTGGGATAAATTATGAGGATGCTCATGATGTAAGAGATAAGAGTTTCTGGGGTGGATATGTTTTATCTATAATTCATGAAGGAAAACCTCGTCCTGTAATGATAGACATTTATGAAGAACTATATCGAAGGCTTGTTCTAGCTGTTTTTGGTGGTCATCCAAATGAACACGAGATAATGGATAAATCAAGAATCTTACTGGAAATGATATCTGCATCCCAAGGTGGAAGCGATGCATTTGGAGATTTTCATCAGAGTAATCTTATGATTAGAGCTTCTCCTCAGAACGAAGTATTAAACATAGCTCTCATAGATCCAACTTTTTGGATGCAAGGTTCATTTGATAGGTTTGAAGATATTGGTACATTTTTTGGGAGACAAGCATTTCTTGAATTTAGAGGATCTCACGGAATCCCTGCCACCATAGAAGACATCAAACAGTTTATTCTGGGATACAGTGTACACTTGAGAGAAATAAACTCTCAACAACTGGAAACACTCTATCCAAAAGGATTTCCTCTAGATCTATTCTTGGCAGTCTGGGCATTAATGGATATACTGGATAAAACCACAGTCCAAAATATACCTACCGACAATCCAAATATTGAACTTCTCAAAGATTTCGCTTATTATTTCCTAACTGAGCAACCTATAGGAAAGGAAATCAATAGTTTTATATGAAAGGGAAGAGTAAATATTTTATAGACGAAAGCAATGGATATTTGAGAGATGACTCACTCAAAGAAAGAGGTTCTAATTTCTGCATATGTTTTAGCTAAGATGCTAGCTGTTGATTCGTTAGATAAATCAAAAGAATCAGCAGGTTTGTTGTTAGGTTATGTTAATGATGAGGGAACATTAGTAATAACTGATTTTAATACTGGAAGACAACAACAAACATCAACATATGTAGTTCTTAGTGATGAAGCTCTGGTTCAAATTGTTGAAGATTTGAACAAAAGGGATAAGAATGAAACTATCGTTGGTTGGGCTCATACACATCCTTCATATGGTTGCTTCCTCTCAGGAACAGATAAAGGGACTCAAAGAACATATCAAAACCTTTTCCCCCAAGCCGTAGCATTGGTTGTTGACCCTTCAAAATATTATAACTCATCTAAACAAGAGGACTTGGAGATTAAATTCTTTAGATTGGTTAATGAATTAGATTACAAAGCTATACCCTTCGGAATATATTATGATGATTTAACAACTCATCTTGCAAATTTAGTTGAGTTTGACATAAAATGGGAAATGCCACAGTTATCTTCAGAAGAAGTTAAACAACTACACGAAAAACTACATGCAATTACCTCACCTAGTATGCTAGAAAATGATAAAAAAATGCTACATGGTTTCATAGATGTTCTAAGCTCATCAACTGAACAGTTTATCGAAGGCGGAGAAGGTAAAGGCATTCTCGAATCCATTGATACTAAACTGAATGAAATTGCAAGAGATGTTAATCACATTTACAATGAAGAAACATCCAATCTATATGCTGTTCTTAATGTGGTTGCTGTAATTATCATAGCAATCTCGTGGATACTTGTAGCTTTTCTGGCTTAAATTCCAGAATCTTAATTAAAACTAACATCAGCCGAAGAATTTTTTTAATGATATAATTCATAGTAACATAATGCCAAATTTAGAGATTATACCTATACCCTCTTGCAAATTAGTAGAAGAAAGTGATGATTTACTCTCAATTCTTGAAGAGTCACTTAGAGTAAGCAAAATAGAGTTCAAAGATGATGATATTCTTGTTATTGCAAGTAAAATAGTTGCAGTTGTCGAAGCTGGTATAGTGTCATTTACATCTATTAAACCATCTAAAGAAGCAATTGAACTTGCTAAGAATGCCCATATGGAACCGGAATTTGCTCAAGTTATCCTAGATGAATCTAATGGCAATTATACAGGGGCTGTTCCTGGAGCAATTACTACAATTAATAAATATGGTCTGTTAGCAAATGCAGGAGCTGATCAATCTAACTCTGGAAAAGGGAAAATAATCCTTTTACCAAGAAATTGTAAGAAATCAGCAGAGAATATACATAAGCGAATTTTTGAAAAAATGAAAAAGTATGTTGGGATTATCATTGCTGATTCAAGGACTACACCTTTGAGATTAGGGACAGTGGGTTGTGCATTAGCTACTTATGGTTTTTTATCAATTCTTGATGAGAGAGGAAAAGATGATCTCTTTGGAAGACCCATGCACATTACAGTTAGAGCAATAGCTGATCAACTAGCAACAGCTGCAGAAATTGTAATGGGAGAAACAGATGAAATGATTCCTTTTGCTATTATCAGAGGTTTTCCGATGATAAGAATATCAAAAGATGAAGAAATGGATCTCAACACTCTTATCTCTGCTGAAGAATGTATGTTTATCGGACCTTTTGTTAACAAAATAAATGAATAAAGAGATGTTGCTATGATTGAAGGATTTTTGGGTAAATTATTAGTTGGAGATAAACATCCTACAAAAATTATTGGTGTAGTTAATCTATCAGAAGCATCTTTCTATCTAGGATCAAAAGTTTCTTCATCAGATGATTTAGAAAAAATGGTTACCAACATGATAAACGAAGGTGTGCATGGCATCGATTTAGGTGCTCAATCTACCAGACCTATTCAGATCTATGGTGGTGAAGGTAGAGTTGATGAAGTAACAGAACTTCAAATCATAAAGGAAACATTGGAAGTAACAATGGATGTTCTAAGTAGTTACAATAATATTGAAATTTCAATTGATACTCAACGTTCAGCAGTTGTGGAGCATTCATTGAACAAGGGAGTTAACATCATAAACGATATTTCTGGTTTTAAAAAAGATGAAAAAATAGCTAAATACATTGCTGATTTCGATGGAACAGCGGTTGTTATGGCAGCTAGAAATGAGCCAGGCGACGTATATCTAATTAATGATATCATCTCTGAATTAAGAAAAAGTATTGAAATAGGTAATAAACACGGTATTGATGAGACAAAAATAATAATTGATCCTGGTATAGGTAGTTGGGAGGCTAGAGATTATCAGCATGATTTTGTAATTATTAAGAATTTAGAAGAATTCAGGATACTAAACAAACCTGTTTATGTGGGCATAAGTAGAAAAACATCAATTGGCAAAATACTAAATGATGCTCCTCCAGAACAAAGGCTTTTTGGGACGTTGGGGGCAACTATAATTGCTCTTGTAAATGGCGTACATATCATTAGAACTCACGATGTAAAACCTACTTTGGAAGCTGTTAAAGTAGCACAAACCATCTTGCATTTCGAAATCTAAGATTCTATCGTTTAAATTACTTCAAAAACAGCTCCTTTATCTATTTTCACTGAATATGTGGGAAGTTTCAAATTATTTTGAATCTTTTCAACTATTTTTTCATTTGCCTCCTCAGTGAGAAGTACGACACTTCCTCCTAATCCTGCCCCAGTTAATTTTCCTCCCAGAGCACCATATATTATTCCCTTTTCAACAATTTTATCTAACAATGGTAGAGAAACTTGTATATTGTTTTTTAGAAAATTGTGCTGTGTAGTTAGAAGCTGACCAAGTAGCTCTGAATCAGGTGCTGATTTCGATAATTCTTTTTCTGCTATCGATGTATTTTCTTTTATTGAGATAACACCTTTCAGTATTTTGAACTCATTTGATTTAATTTTCTCTTTTGATTCTTGAAGAAAATCTGTAGTAATGTCTTCTAGTTTCTTATTACACACTCTTTTGAAATTATCAACAATTTGCTTAATCTTTGCAACTTTTTCCCCATGAACATTGCTAGTTAATTTGGGAATTTGACTATTTACTACAATCAAACCTGCATTTGGATGCTTTAATCTATTTAACGTAGGCTTTTCTTTACATCCTAAGCTAAAAATTCCTCCAAATGATGAAGCATATTGATCCATTCTTCCACATGGGATTGATAGGAAGTTATGTTCAGCATCATAAGCTAACTCAGCGATTGTTCTTTCATTCAAATTTAACTCTAGTATTCCAGACAAATGTTTTATCCAACCAACTAGAAGAGCAGCTGAGCTCGAAAGACCACTTGCAATAGGAATTTGACTTCTTATAGTTACATTTAATGGAGGAATGACTATATCTTGTTTAAGTTTTTTCAGAGCAAGGATTCCTGCTTCTAGATATGAATTTTGCGAATCTTTTTCTGCTTCTAAATGGTTGATATTGATTCTTATTTTGGTTGTTTCACTCAAATTTTGACTGTGTACCTCAATTACATCTCCACTTATTCTTTGTGAAGTTATCTGAAGACGTAAATTAATTGCAGCGGGAATAACTTTCAATTCCAAGTAATCTTGATGTTCTCCAAACAAGCAAACTCTAGCAGGTGCTGATGAAAAGTACATTGATTTTCGTGATAAATCATTAACAAGCTTAATATCTTTTCCGATTAAATCCACAGGTTTAAACTAGTGTTTTCCCTATTTCCTTATTAATAAAGTATATATAGAAAATTTGTGAATACTCAATGGGGATACATTGTTAGAAAACCTACTAGATAGAGTGTTCAAAATTTCACAATATATAACTGATGAGAATTTCAATGTTCAGAATCAGGAATTTAGACGTGATCCTTGGACAATGGCCCCTCTTCCAGAGTTGTATATATCATCAGAAAAACTCAACATTCAAGTTGCACGTCTAGTACAGATAATAAAAAATGGTAAATCTATTTGTTCTATCATGGGGGATATTAAATCAGGAAAATCTTATTTGATGAATTTGTTAAAAGATGGGTTAAAAGAATCTCTTTGGAAGTATGCAGATTTTGATAAAATATTCATTGTGAATTTCACTTCCGATGAGTTCAAAGAATACACACTAACTAATTTTCTGCAAAATATTGCCGATCAAGTACTTGGAAAATATTACTCCACAAAAGAGCAAATAATAGTAGAGCTAAAAAAATATGTTATGAGTACAAACTCACTACTTGTAGTTTTGCTTGATAATTTCACAGGAGACAATCTTTTTGCTATTTCCCAATATTCAGCTAAAATACTGAAATTACTAAGAGAAAACTTTTCTTGCGTTATATCTTTCAATCTCAGTGATATGCCAATAAGTTTAAACGGCTTAAAAAATGGAGGATGGGATCACTTTACATATTCAATTAGAATTTCAGAAATGTCAATTCAAGATGCGAAAGACTTAATTCATTCTCGAATGTGTTATGCATTAAATCAATCTTCCTTTAAAGTGACAGAAGTTTTTTCAGAATTGGCGATAGAAGAAGCATGGAACAAATCAAAAGGAAATCCATGGATTTTGATTTCTATTCTATCTGACGCTTACTCGTATTCCCAGAAAAAAGGTTCGAAAAGTGTAAGCCATGAAGATGTTGTTGATGTAATAGATCTCTTCTCCCGTTCTACTGTGCAAGATGGTTTAGATGACCATGAGAAATTTTTATACCAACAAGTCTTGAATAACTTACCCCATAGAGAAAGACAAGTGTGTGAGTATCTTATTCATAAAGATGCCTCTGCAAAGGAAATTACCCTTTATCTTTATGGAGAATTACCTTCATCAGAATACCGAAGCAAATATATGGGAACTAAGAGCTTTCTTAAACGATTGAAAGAGAAAAACATAGTTGTTCTAAAAGGTCAAAAAGGAAGATCTTACTTATTTGGTCTCAATCCCAAAATGAAAGAAAGATTAATACAGAGAAATAGCGGAGACCAATCAGGTTCATTTGATGGTCATGAGTTTATTGTTACCTGAAAAAGAGAAAGGTAAGAAATGAATTGATCATCTCTTCTGAATTAAATATTTAGTTAAAGTAATTATTTTGAAAATTATATATGCAACTAAGAGATTTATGAGTAATAGACTTGTATATTCAGTGAATACTGTAAACCAAGCTGGCATCTCAAGGTAGAAATGTGTTACTGGAGCATCTCCTGCAAAGAATCTTTGAACAGGATAACTGTAGAATAAAATTATTAAGAATGGGACAACATTGAGGAGTAATAAAGGTCCTTCAAAATTCATTCTGAAATGACCGGTTGTACCTTTTGCTCTTCCATGTATGATGAAAAGCATTCCAATTCCAATAGCAAAACCTACAATGGGTAGAATATAGAATACATTAAGCAATTTAATTGCCATAAACCCACCTGTAAGATTCTTAGCAAAAAGAAGATTCATAAATCTAGTATTTTTATCACCAAAAATTAACTCTGCAGAAGTCTGATCAAACATAACGTTAGATAAAACAATGAAAAGTATTGCTCCAAATATTGCTAGAAATATTATGATTTGGCCAATTATTTCACGTTTTTTGTTATCAACATCAATTGAATCTCTTCTACGAGAAAGAATGATAAAAACTAACATGAAGATAAATGAAAATCCTCCTACTATCACATCATACAATGGAAATGAACCCATCGTCTTACCATATGCAATTCCGAGATAATTATCATGAAATGGTAAATGCATATTAGTTAAACCAAGGAACATACTAGTTCCTGCACCAATGAATCCTTGTATTCCATATACAATTCCAACAACTAACAGAGCTGTTCTTCCAGACATCTCTATTGCTGCAAACAATCCTGAGAAAAATGCGGTGACTAGGTAAATTATTACAATTGACCAAAAGCCATAATCGTAAATTCCTGCTGTATAAGGACTATAAAAAGAAAGAATAGCTGCTGTTCCTATAAGAATAGATGCTACTAAGTTTTTCGCAATTGCACTAAATATGATAATTACTGCAAGAGTAAATGTTATGGTTGCGGGGGTAATCCAGTATTGAATAGCGGAGTAAGCAAAAATTCCGAACTTTGGAAGAACATATTCTGTTACAACGGCAAGTCCAGCACCGAGAAGTGTCGCAATCAAGGCTCTTTTACCAAAAAATTGTCCAAGATGAAAGAATTTTATATTTTTCATAAACATCGTTCTCTTTTTTTTAAATATTATAGCTACTTAGAAGATATTAAGTCTTATGGGAAAAAAAAGATTGTGGAAGTGTTAACGAGAAAATTATCTTTTGAAACCTTCGCCAACTGACATTAAAGTCGTTCCAATAAATGTGACCAAACCTGAAGCTGCAGCAATGATAATTACCCAAATGCCACCTAAAACAGTGTTTAAAGCAGGATTACTGTTTTGCCATATTCCTAGAAAAACAGTTAGCAAAATTAATGCTGCTAGCATAAATCCGGTTAGCGTCAAATAAGCATTCTTTTCTTGTTCTTTAAAAGATGCTGAAACTGATCCAAGGGAGAAACCACCAATTATCCCTATACCAAGATAAAACAGTAGCCACCAATACTTATCAGTTAACTGGACTATTGAAATAATCACACCAAAAATACCTATAGCTGTTAAAGCTCCGCCTAAGAAAGCTGCTGGACGAGGCATAATATCATCTCTATTATTTCTAACACCTTGCTTTCTATATTAATATTTCTAAATTATTAGAAGAATACGATGAACATTGGGATAACGAACAACAAATCTGTTATGATAAAAGTGCCTAACATTATTGTGGAGACATGCTGAAGCATTTTTCCTTGTGGTTTAATGATTTGATAAATAACTCTAGCAGTCCAAAGTATAGACATCATTACTAATACGATTCTTACAATCAAAGTATTTTCCCATAACCAGCTTGTAACTATTAAAGACAAACTGCCTAATAGAAGTAAAGAAAGAGCGAAAAGGAAATTTGTGGCTTTAATTGAATTTTCTAAATCCTTAGAGATATTAGGCATGTAACTGAACCACTTATATTTCCAAGGAACTAGAAAATGCCAGACAGCAAATCCAAGTGTAATAATGCTTCCAACTAGGATAACTATTTTTATCATTGTTCACTGTTTTACACGAAGAGCTATAAAATTGTTTTTTCAAGCAATAAAAGTTTGAGTGTATTATTGACGTAAGCTGGCAGTATTATATGAGAAGGGGTTTTCTAATAAGGTGGAGTAATGTATCTAGACTACTAAAGAGTAGGCGCTACACTCTTTTAAAAAGGTGGAGCTTACAAGAAGGGTACCCCATTTACAGCAAAAAGAAAACTCTACAAAACTCACAAACCAGATAACTCTAAACAATAAACTTGATTGTTGTTTTACTTCACCAATACTAAAATTGTTTAAAGCTATTTCTAATGAAACACCTATACCTACCTTACTAGATGCTGTTCAGAAAAAAAAGACTAAACTCCCTTACAAAAAGGGGTCTTATCAAAAGGAATGTAATGAAAGCCATTTCATTATTTTTTTGAAAAAAGTGCGACAAAAAATTGTCTCAACAACCTTTATTTTTAGAAAAAAGATTTTAAAAATTATCATAGCTAATTTTAACAAATTTATTGTTTCAAAGGCTTTTACTCGAGAGTTTAACGATTCTATTATTTTTGAAAAAAGTGTGACATTTTCCCTATCAGTCTGTGTCGCTTGTCGCTCTTTTCTAGGAGTTGATTTTATTGGCTAAAATTGAAAACCCAGCTAATCCCTCTTCTACCTTTTCTTTAACTGAATCTATTATCTCCACTATTCATCAAGCTAGCTATAAGCTTACTTGTGGGGAAATAGTCAAAGCTATTAAACAGCTTAATCCTGATTCTAATCCTTCAAGCATTAGACGGATTTTAACAAGATTAGTAAGAGATCCTAACTACTCTATTGCTCGAACAGAGAGACAGCCATTTCTGTACTATTATTTCAAAGCTGAACCTAAAGAACTGATCCCTTATGAATTAGATTCCTTTTTCGATTCTGCTGAACCTTTATTCATTCATCGAATAATAATTATGATAAGAGATCTACCCATTAAGAAATATGAAAAGCTAGAAGTACCTTTTTTGAATCTCTCTCATCCCATAAGATTCACTTTTTACAAGACTACTCACAGTATCAGGATAGACCTTAAATGTAGTGGTTGGAAGAAAGCTCTGGATGTTTATCTATTCAATGCTTTAATAGCTGTTGTTGATACTGTATTACACCTGAAAGAGATAAAATGTAGTCATGATAAAATGAGGATAATCAATTTTGATTTACACAATGATAAAGATTTTCTGAGAATAGCAGGAGCTAATTATGTTAGTGTCCAAGCTTTTCAAAATCTTCTTTTAACAGCTTATAATAAGAAAGAAGGATTGCGTAAAGAAGTCCAATTAAGCAAAATGGATATCCCTGTTGATAGAATGATTAAACAGCTAGAAAGAACTGATTTAGAGTTGAAAATAGGTACTGTATTTGATAGAACAAATATTGTATTAAGCCAATTTGAAACCTCTCACAATCAAAGCATGTCTAAACTCAATTCTGTACTAAATTATAATCGAAATGTTGTTCAACAACTTGATAGTAATTTCTATAATTATAACAAAGATATGAATCAGCTAGCTCAATTACAATTACAATTAGCTACAAATGATTTAATGTTACTCCACAAGGTTGATACCCAAACAGAACTTATTCAGGACCATGACAGCAGCATGAAAAAAGAATGTGATTTTCTAGCTGAAGAAATACATATTCTCAAAGTAGTTAGCACTAATCAAGCTAGGAGCGAATCCTTACAAACAACAATCCTTCAACTTTTAGAGAAAAAGGATCATTCAATTCATGAACTTGAAACAGTTTTACAGCTAGATTATAATCGGATTTACTACCATATTAGAAAGCTGTTAGATTTAGGGAAAATAACAGCTTACAAAGAAGTAAGATCAGGAAAAGGAGCTAGAAAAGATATTTACAAAATAAAGGAAGGTGGTAGAATCTGACTGAAACACTCTTTTATTATTGTCAATACTGTGAAATGCACTATTCAATGGAAGAATATCTCAATCATTCTTGTCATAAATCTAATAATACTGATTCTCTCACTGTAAATAATCCTTTACAGTTATGGGAATACCTGCAGTCAGATTTAGATTTTAATGATCCTCTAAAGATGAGTATCTGGTCTAAATTTAGTAAGATGAAAAAAGAAATAGAATTAATACAAACCAAGCAAATAGACAATATAAGTGGTTTTTACAAATCTGCTCTAGCTCAAAATATCCAAACAAATAAAATGAATCTATCCTGGTTAATTAAAAATCTCCACAACTATGGATATCTAAAAAAGGAAAAATACAGATATAGAAACCAAACTGCTTTTGTTTACTTTCTTCCTGATGTAGATCCTGAAATTTATGAAAAATTTACTTCACAATATGATGAATGTCTAGAAAACATTCACTGTAAAGAAAACAAGACAATAACCCCAAGCCCTCTAGATAGCAAACTTCACCGTAAAGATTCCTTTACAGTGCCCATAATCCCTGAACCAACCGATCCATTGTTAGACGACATCCAAAAAAGTTTCTTAGAAAAAATTACTCCTGAAGAAAGAGAAAAATATCTCAAGAAGAAACAACAACATAAAAACAAATTGAAAAGTAAATTACTTTTAATAAAACATTCTTGTGCTTGTCCAATAAAAAAATGGGAAGATTCAGGAATAAAAAATGTTTGTCCTGTTTGTAAGAAAACTATGCAACCTATTTTTGACGGAAAAGTGAAGATAGATGGAGCTATACATTATATGAAAGAATATGATAGGAGAGGGGGTTCTAAATGAATAAATCAGCTTTAAATTATCATGATCTTACTACTGTTGAAAAAAACAAGATCAGGAATTGTTCTAAATGGAATTTCTTTTCTAATAAATGTAAACGTTGCCAATATGAATTTATTTGTGCAAAAGACTGGAAAATAGAAGAATGGTTTTTAGATAAAGAAAAAAGGGAAAAGGAAAAGATTAAAAAAATATTACATGATATCAAGCTTCTCCTTAACAGCTTAAATAAAATCGAACAGATCCAAAACTTGCCTTATGACAAATTACAGGAAATTAAAAAGATTTTATCAGTAGGTGAAAAACCTATTTCCTCTATATGCAAAAAACAATAAATGTCAAATTAACAGTTAATCTGAAATTTCTAATAATCTCTGTCGAAATCTGTCTAAAACAGCTTTTCATCATGTTTCATCAAGGTTTCACTTCTACTTAATTAGAGTAGAATGTGGTTTCTATCGTTTACGACACGTTCCGACAACAAGGTATGCTTTTCAAAAGTACCCCTCTGAGTAATCAAATTGATTACGCAGATCTCAAGTTCTTATCGTTTTGGACACGTTTTGACAACAAAGTTCAGCTTCTACTTAGTGGACCTAAAACAAAATACCTGGAATTGCTATTCCAAAAATAAACAACTCTAAGAAAAGATTCACCTATGAACCACAATATTCAGCCTAGCTTTTTCTCTCTTTAGCATTGAAGTATGGCTTTGATTTTTCTCTCAAAAAGGCTGAAAATAGCGTTTTTCTGTATTTGAGCCATTTTAAGCGATTCTAAAAATTGCCTTCTAGCAAAGTATTTTTTTAGATTAACCTCCATATAAGAAGAATATAAGGTTTGCAATAAAATGAAAAAGTAATTCTAACATTCACATTTAGATTTTTCTAAAACTGTACACAATTTATATATATAATTATGATAATAAATTTCTGAATTTAAGTATGATACCCAAAAACTACATAATTTATCCAAATCCTATTATAAAACAAGTAATCTTTCAAATTAAATTTGCGAATCTATTTATTATAGAAAATAAAATTGGAGAATTTCAAGAGAAAATTATTGATAAATTTCCTGAATCCTCACTAAGTATAAGAAGACAAGTGATGATTGCAGATGTTGGTCCAGAATTTAAATTAGAAGAAATATCAACTGAAGAGAGTTTAGGAGTAAAAATATGGCAATTTAAGTCTGATGATAAATACACATTAAGTGTTTTAACAAATTCTCTTGATATAGTATCTCAACAACATAAGTCTTATTATTCTCCAGACAGTAATGGTTTCAGAGATATTACAAAGTATTCAGTGGATTACTTTCTTGAATTAGTTCCCTTACATACCATAAAAAGAATGGGATTACGATATATTGATGACGCTCCTATTCCTTCGATGAAAAATGAAGAATTTAAGGAATGGTATAATACTGTTTTTCCACTTAACAGATTCGATCTAGAAAATACAGAGAAAATTCAATTCCTTACAACTACAAGAAGAAAAGACTATTTCTTAACCTACAGAGAATCTATAGTAAAAGAAGAATCAACGTTTAAATATTATCTTGATTTTGATGGTTATGCTACCAATGTTCATGTAAATAATTATATATCCATTCTAGATGAACTTCATGAATTAATACATAATGAATGGGAAAATACTATCAAAGATCCAGTAAAGAAATTTATGAGTGAGAAAAATGAATAAAAGAAGAATGAATGATTTTGTTTCAAATCTAGGTGAAAAAAATGATTCACTTGAAATGGAAGGAACTGGTAGTAAGATTGATTTAGATGAAGAAACCAAAATAATAGAATATCCTTTTGATAGATATTTAATTAAAGTCGAACTCACTTCCTCAAATGAATTTCTAGGAATAATTGAAATAAAAATAAACAGAGATTTTAGATCATTCAGACAAATTATATCCAAAGAAAATTATCACAAAGAGGAAGATCTTTATTTAGAGGAATAGATTCTATGTTCTATGAAAAGGAACCAGATTATACGCTTTTAAGATTTGGTGATGTGATTAAAGGATTTTTTAATTTTATTCCTGAAATCAATGATCCTATAATTCCTGAGACTTTATATGAATCTAAACTACAAATGAGAATTACTATGCCTAAATTTTCCGTAATTGTAACACCTTGTTGTAATATTGAAGAAAAGACAATTTCATTAGCTCCTCTTTTGGATATCCCTGTGAAGTACTTTAGTAGTCCAGCCATACGAAAAGATTTCACTTTACTAAATACTGAAATTGATAAACAAACAATAATTCCACCACATGTATGGGAAGGATTACCTGAAGAGAAAAAAGAAGAAAATAAAAAGGAAGGAAGATTATTTACTTACTTGAATCTTTTTTTTTATGCGGAAAATGAACTATTTAAAAGATATCAAGTGAAAAAAACAGTCAAAAAAGATGAAATAGAATATGAAACTCAATATAAAATGATTGATTTCAAAACAATTTATCAGTTGAATTGTGAATATATAATTCGAAAGGATATTGGAGATAAAATTTTGAAATCAAAGTGTTTAGAATTATCTGAGAATTCTAGAATTGATTTAAGAAAAAAAATAGCACATTATTTTGGTCGCATTCCTAAAGAAGAGGAGATATATTAATTTTTGTATCTAAATATTTGTCTTTCTTAAACAATTTACAGCATAATACTACTGAAATTTAGGTATTTGTCAACATGATATCATTCTATATCCTCTTCTTTTCCATTAACTATCTATATTCCACTAATTTTCTCATATCAAAGGTTATAGTAATTCCTAATAGACTATTTCTAAGAATTCTATAATTTCCATTTTCTGAAAATTTCTTCTTTGTCTAGTTTATCTGTAATGAAAAAATAATGATCCAGAATAGTTCTAAAGATATTTTTTTCATTCTCTAAAATCTCTTTTTCAGCTTTTGAATTATCTTCGATTGGAAAGATTTTATCTAAATCATTTCTTTCTCTTATTACAATCCCAAGCTTTTCATTTATTTGCCCGTAATGTTCTTCTAATAGTTCTTTGTTTAGGATTCTACTATTCCAAAAATTATAAATTATCGAAGTTACTTCTAAAAATTCAAACATTGATTTTAGCTCATTGAATTTTTGAGTATTTTCATTTTTCATTTTCTTTATATATCTGTTTTTTAGGAAATTCAATGTACTTAGACTTCTTTCAATTCCTTGAAAATCATTAGTTCTTATTATATGTTCTTTTCTTCTGCTATTTCTATCTATACTGCTAACAGTCGAACTTAGATTGCATGGGTAAACCTCATCTTTCAAATCATAAATTTCTAATATTAAGCCTTCAATAAAAACTTCATATAACCCAAATAATTGTTTTTTTATTGTATGAGCTTCTTCTTTAAGATTTAATGAATAAAGTCCAATAATTAATTTGAAAGCAATCTCTATTTTTTGGGTGAAATTTCTATCAAATAGAAAATCATCATCATTATTAAATGTGTTTAGGACTTTTTCGAAATGGAAAGAACTAATATATCTATCTACAGTAGAATTCCAGTTTGGTCTACCTCCATGTCTCAAATTTCGATAACATTCCTCTTCATCTTTCAAAGCTTGTTTATAATAAAATCTTATGTTATTTAGTATGTGTAAAATGTCTTCCAAATAGGATGTAATTGGAATTATTCTAGTATTTAATTCTAGATTTTCTTCAGTTAGAAAAACTTTTTTTATTTTATCTGCGGATGGAGATATTATAAAGATGTGTAATGAGGGATTTCTTTTTAGAGATTCAATAAATAAGGTTTTGATATAATCATCTCTAAAAGAATATCCTATAGAAATTACAATTTCAGTATTAGAGGATAATAATCTTTGTTTTAAAATATACATCAAATCAAGCAAAGGTCCTGGTCTTTCCCATTTTTGCATTGGATACATTATCATGTCTTCAAGAATTTCACCTGATCTTAAAACTGGTATTTTCCTCCTACAAGAATCACAATATTGTTCAAAATCAATTGGAATTTTTAGATATTTTCCAGTTGTAGTTTGGTACCACCCTATTGAACCATGAATTTTATAGAGTTTTAGTTTATATTTCAATTCTTCTAATATACTTCTATTCCATTCTAAATCAAATCCATCAGTATAACTTATTCCATAGTTTGAACAAAATTGTTCTATCGTATTATCATAATTTGTCGTAAAAATTTCAATAATCTCATTGCTATCAAAAAATCTTTGAAAATCTTTCAAATATATAATAGAATTAAGATTTACATTAGTCTTTTTTTTAATAAAGTATTTTAATTCAACGATTAATTTCTCAACTATATCGGATGGAATTGAATCTAGAATCCCTTTATAATTCTCAAAAAAAGCTAGAATTAATTCATTATTATAATCTAATCTTCTATGAAGTATTTCATAAACGAATTCAATATCTGGAAGAATACCTATTTCTTTATCTCTAATTTGAGTTTTTTTAAATATTTCAAGTAATTTATGAAATTCTATAGATAGCTCTTTTTTATTTTCATTCAAATAATCTTGGAATTTTTCTACAAAAGCAAAAGTCATAGGAACACCTGCTGATGCAGAAAATCCTGCTCCAAGAAAGAAAAGTGTATTACTAGTTATAAATTCATTTTCTCCTTCCATGCAATATTTATACCTCTATATGTATAAATATTTATTCGTTAAAATAAAACTAATTAGAGACAATCATATTTTATGAAAAAAAACAATAACTTTTATTATTTGAAATCTTCAATAGTTTTCATTATTTCTAGCAGATTTTAACATTTATCATGTCTTTTTGGAACAAAAAAATACAAGCAATTAAAAAGGAAATAAGTCCACAATTCTTTCTGCTAATTGTGTTAACATAGTTATGATAATTGTACCAATTATTCCCAGTATTTTTAATCAAAAGCTTCTGCTTTCTCTTTCTTTTTTGTTCTCTTCTTTTTTTGCCTTAGAAAGGCAATTATTCTTTTAAAAATATAATTTTGAGATCAAACCGAAAAGAGAGAAAATAACATCTTTTAAGAGCTTTTCTCATTTAATCTGATATAGGTTTCACACATCTCTCTTTAGAATTGGTTTTTGCTCTGTTAGAGTTAATTTCCTACACTAATGATATAGTTATTTGGGAGCTATATAGCACACCTATACTTTTCCGTTTTATTTGAAAAAGCGCTAGAAAAGAACTTCATTTTGTCTCGGAATCTAGTGAAAAGTGCTCAGAATCTAGTGAAATTGACTAGCTTTTCATGTGAAATGGATCAATAAACCCACTACATTTTTTTCTCAAACGGATTCGAAGCTTTCATGTTTTATTATGGTTTAACTAGGGTTCTTGTGCAAATTTTCAATTCCGAATACATTAAAGAAAAGCCAATTTACAGGTGTATGTGGACTGGACGGACTTTCCGTATCAGAAAAGAAAGAAATTCTTTCTGCAGGATCATTTTGCTATATGATCTACTACTAAGTGGAAACTGGAAGGATTTTCCACTAATCTTACTATTCAGTGTATACCGAATGAATTATTCACTACTTCTAGTTTCTTCTATATCCTCGCAGATTCTCGTATCACCCCTTCGTTCCTTCTTTCCCCTGCCCTATCTTTTTCCTTCATAGTGAATGATCCAACAAAACCTTCCAGGTGAAAACTGAAGTTCTAAAAAAGTGCTTGGGGGTGATACACTCTTTTGACAAGGTTTAAGACTACAAACCTCATACCTACTGTTTGATACCAACAGTAGTATTTCATTGCGATGTAGAAACCGATTTATGTTTGATTTTTGAATAAGACGCATATTTTGAGGGTATATAGCTGTATCTTGAGAATCTGCGATATTTTGAAATAGGACCATGATTCTAGTACTCATTTATCAGTTAAAGCCGTCTCAACCCTTCCCCGTTGCCAAAATTCCCCCCTATTTCCCCCGTCCACGTCTTTCCCCTTTCTGCAAAACTTACAGCCACCATAAGAATTTTAACACTTCGGATAAGAAAAGTTGTGGGGGGTTAAGACGGTTGAGTTTGATAAATCTTATGGGTAGATTGCCCATGTTTACTTTGATTACATTTCATAATAAGATGAATAACGCCCTTGAGGTTGAGGAAGATGTTTTTACGCGCTCCTGTAACGGTATCTACCTCGAATACTGTTGCATGCCTTAAACCCTATAATTATGATATTGGAAGCACCGCCAATTTGGCGATGGTTGAACCGTAAAAATACTCTATTGGCACAGTACTTATGGCTGAAGCTATCCTATTCTTTAATTAGAAGAGAAAAGAAGCTTTTCTTAGAATCATTCTTTTTGGCTGAATCTTGAAAAATAGCTGGAAAGCCTTTCTAAGATGGAATATAAGGCACTAAAGCGTAAAGCTACTGAGAGATTACTAGATGGGATGAGATATATCACAAGAAAAAAGTACCTTAGAATTGGTAATATTTGCTCGATTTTTTACCATTTTCAAGACACGGGTTCGAACCCCCTACACTCTTGATTTGATTATATCATGTTCACCTAAAGGTTGGAAAAAAATAGCGTACCAGATACCATTTTCATCTTGTTCAAAAAAAACAAATGTTTTAGAGAGATCAGTTGTTTCTTTAGGAATAGAAAGACTTCTTTTTGTCCATTCAGAATTTATTCCCTAAACTTTGCCTTTCTTTTTGCTAAAAGTAACTTTAGCACTATGAACTTCATATTTTCCATCTTTTGTAACTAAAGCAAATTCTTCTTTATATTTAACAACTGGTTTTTTGAGTTTTACTCTTACATGATCTCCTCGTCTGAAACCAGAATTTGTTGGGACATATATTAAGTATCCTTCTTTTTTGGACAGTAAAATGTATAGATGTTCTTCATCTATTGAATAGATCATTGCATAATATGTGAACTCTATTTCTTCCTTCATTTTTATCATTTTTAATCTATTTGTCATTTATTAAATTAAAAAGTAAACAAAGATTTTTAGTTCATAAAAAAATCAGCATAATACAAAAATAAGAAAGATTAGAAATTTTATATAATTCTTGAAATTTCTAATATAGGTTAGAATTTGTGTTTTATGGTTAATCCTGAAGTTGTTTCATAAGGACTTAGCTTTGTTACTAAAACATAGGTTACATTTTCCACTAAATAACTAATAATTGAGTTGAATCTAGTGTCATCATAATCTGTAGTTACAGCATCGAGAACAAATAGAGGGAAGTTTGGTAAAAACTGTTCTTTTCCTGCTAACATTGAAATTATACCTATTGTATTTCTCTCACTATCACTTAAGGAGGAAATAGGCTGCCTGATTGGATTACCATTTGTTTTACGTATAATATTAATTTCAAAAGTATTGGAATCAATATATATCTTTTCAAAATCTTTAAAATCAAGTTTTTGATAAACTTCATGTATCTTTGTATTAAAGTACCTAATTAACTCATCAGATATGCTTTTAGCTTTATTCTGCATATATGTTATTGTTTGCCCTAAAAATTCATATTTTTTTTCAGATTTTTGAACTACACCTGTTACATCAGCACTTTCATTTATAGCCTCTTGAGTTCTTCTTATTTCTCCATCATTTACTCCCATCCTATAACGTAAATCTTCATGTTCTTGCATTAAAGAAAGAATAGTTTCATTAAATCCTTCTTCTGTTTCATTGATTTCTTCTTCTAATTCTTTCAACATTTTTTCATTTGATGAAATTTCATTAATTGTTTTTTTTCTTGCGTTTTCTTTAAATTTCAAGTTTTGTCGAACATCATTTAAATTTTTGTAAAATTCTGTTTTTATTTTTTGACGTTCCTCTTGTAGAGAATCTATTGTTATTCTTTTTTGTTCAATTTCTATATTTATTTGTCCAATAATTTTAGTTAATTCAGAATATTTTTTTTCCAAATCTCTCACTCTTATTTCAGCATCTGCACGTGAAAAACTCTTATTCCCGCAAGCTAGACACTCGTCTACTCCTAGTTTATGCGCTTCTGAAAGGTTTTTTCTACTTTCTTCTAACATAATGCTAATCATTCTTTGTTCAGTTTGTACTTCACTCTTTTGTTTCATTAATTCTGAAATATCATTATCAATTTCTTTGATTTCTTTATCTATGTCAGGATGTCTTTGTGAGAAATCTTCAATTTGCTTTTCATAGTATTCTTCTAATCTTCGACTTTCTTTTATATCATTTTTAAAATCGTCTAATCTGTTTTTTAAGTTTTGAATTTCTATTTTTCTAGTTGTTCTTTTTTCATTCAGTTCTCTTAATTCTCTTTGTTTTTTTAACATGTCAGAAGCACTAGCTTCAGGGATTCTTTCAAGTTGATTTTGTTCTTCTTCTAGTTTCTGTTTTTCGTTTTCTAATTCTTTTAATTGATTACGATATTCTTCCAATTTCCTTTGTTCTTCCCTGTAATTCTTTAATTCGGTTAATATAGCATTTTGTTTCCATTTAAGTATCTGAGCACCTGATTCATAATATCGGGAATCAGAAAACTCATCTAAAACTGATTTTAAAGATTCACCTTGAGATACAAGATTTAACAATCTATTGCCTCTTTGTGCAACAGCTAGAACATCTGCTTTTATATCAGCTTCAAATAGAGAATCACCACTGACAAAAAGATTCCCTCCTGCTTCATGAATCTCTCTTACAAACTTTTCATTATTGATTTTAGCGCTGACTTTTCCATCTTTAACCATTAAGTTTAGAAAGTGTCTTTGATTTTTAATATCTTCAGAAGGAAGAATCAAAGATCTTATTCCATTAATAATGCTTGTTTTACCAGTAGCATTTGGAGCTTCAATTATATTCAAACCTTCTTTCAAAGTAAGATTGTGTTCTCCTCTTAGTCCTCCAATATTTTCTAGTTCCAATTCAATCATTTTCATCAACCCATTTCTCAAATTCTCTTTCAATTATTTTATTTAACTCTTGATCACTTTTTCTTTTTAAAATATTTGTTTGAAAATTTAGATTGCTTTTTTTTAACAATTCTACTATTCTTCTACCCGTATTCTCTCGAATATTATCTGACATTTTTGTAATTCCTCCAAATCATTAATCTCTTTTATATGTTTTATTGCAATTTTAGGAGTGACTCCTAACTTATGTTCAGCCATATATTCACAACTTTTAATACTTTTTCTGGTAATGAAAATAATTCTAAAGGTTGTATTGCAAATAATTCTATCCATTCTCCATATACTTTCTTTAATTTCACCAAATAAGCAAGTACTTCTCCATCATTTTTCATCAATAGTATTTTATAATGGAGTTTTGCTATAAGTTTTTCTGGATTTCTCTGACAATAATCATTAATTCTTGTAGATGCATTTTTATTTAAAGCATGAATCATTATCCATACCATTTTCCTTACCATTTTTATATTTCTTAAGTTCGGGGTTCCAATCCCGAACTACAAACTTTCGATGTATATTCTTCTTATTAACTTTTCTAACGCTCTTACACTTTTGTAAGACTCAGCATTTGCTTTTAGCTCTTCTATAACTTCCTTAGAGCTCATTCCTAATTCTGCACATTTCAACTTCGATATCTCAATTAATGTCTCTAAATCAGGTTTATCAAATTCAATAGGATATAATCTATCTTTTATAGCTTTATCCATTAAATCATATCTGTTAGTTGTTAAGATTACACAAGTTTTTGCTGAGTTTATATTATCTAATTGATGGAAAAAAACGTTATTTTGAGCTACATGCCAAGATTGACCTTTAATCCAATCTCTTTTAGGAAAAACAGATTCAGCGTCATCAATTAAAATCATACACTTTCTTGAAGAAGCTACTTCAAATAATGACCCAATCTGTTGTTCACTTTGTCCATATAAACTTCTTGCAATATCAACACCATCTATGAAAAATAAAGGAAGATTAAGATCTCTACTAAGCGCCTTAACCATTACTGTTTTTCCTGTACCTACATCACCATAGAAAATAAAACCTTTGATACCTTTATCTATATTTCTTTGAAATTGGTGACTTATTATTTTCTTTACAAAGTCATAGATTTCATTATATTTCTTTCCTTTTAGTTTAATAATATCTTCTTGAATATCTGTTGGATTTAAGATCAAAAAATCATTGTTTTTAGCTCTCATCAATTACCCTCTGTTGTGTTAATCTTCTAGCGTTTTCTACTATTCTTTGATAAGCTAAAATCGCATTTCTATTTATTGTTACATAAGACCCCCTATCATCAGTAATGAAACGAATTTCTTCAGCTTTAGCTTTATCTCTTTCTCGCATCTCAATCCACTTTCTCTTTCCATAAGTCGCAGAACTTACATAAATCTGTTCTAATTCCTTTTTTGATATCCTTCCATCTGGTTTAGCACTCGCTTTTCTGACTACAACAGAAACAGGTCTCCAAGATTCTACACCATAAGCTCTCCTACCTCGAACATCTGGTCTGTTTCCTGCAATAGACAAACCAATTAGTTTACCAATTGAAGATGCGAAAATATATCTATCTCCACCTTCTTGATGCATGTTCTCAATTACATCATCCCATATTGGCTTCAAAGATACTTTGTATGGTGCTTCAGCTTCATTACCATGCCTATCAACATACTGCCGCATATGTAACTCTATTAGATCTAGTCTTTCTAACTCCTCTAATGTCTCCCATATGTTCTCTGCTGAAACACCTCTCCACTTGTTCTTCCACTCTTTCATTATATGCGTTTTTATTTTACTTGCTTTATCTCTATTAGGATCCGTAGAGTCATAAAGATCATATGCATTAGTGATTATTGTGGTTACTATGCTTTCAGAAGCGCGAATCTTGTTCCATATAGATGATTCCATTGCTTGTATCCCTTTCAAAATTAAAGTATCATTTGATATTATCGCGTCTTTAATAGTTTCTCCCAATACTCTTATTTCATCAATATATATCTCCACACCTGTAGTCATAAGAATGTCTATCCTATATTTTGAATACTTTAATGTATCTCTCCTTCTATACTTTCTAACCATTCTTCAAATTTTTTGTCAGTTTCAATTTTTTCTAAATTTTGTCCAAAATAAGTTTGTTTAGTAATTTTAGGTTTTATATTAGCTTCTATACAAATACCATAGGTTCTTCCACATTCGACACATTGCAATAAATATTGATAAGGAAGATCAATATAGTCGTTCTGATCTCCTTGTGTTATAGTTTTTCCACAATCACATTTTGCTTGAATTGTACAAGCAAGATTACCATAAAGTTTCATATCTATGTTTTCTATTTCCATTCTTTTCATTTCGCCTTTATTTTTTCTAGAGTAACACGAACTATATCTCCTTCTTTGATATCATAATGAGCAGGTACAAAAATAATAAATCCTCCCAGTTTTTCATATGAAGTATTCTCATATCCTTTAGGATAGATTGTAGCTTCATGCCTAGCTACGCGTTCATAACCGCTTTCTTCTTTATCTTCTTCGTACATTTTTCATGTCCCCTTTTTAGCAATTATTGTCATCTTATCGAGCTCTGTGCCTTCGACTTCTTTTTTATAGAAATAGGTGTATAAGAATTCAATTGTATCATTGAAACTCTTCTTTCCTTTCGCAGCTCGTAAGATATCCAAATTTCTATGTAATTCAGGATCTAATAATACTACTTTTGACATTTAAATCCTCTAAATTGTAAACAATATAAAGTATATAAAGTTTTATAGCACTAGTAGTTTTCACTTTGTCCCCACGCGGGGACAACTCTTCTCAAAAAGAGGTGTATCTAAGAATGGAGAATCTAACAAGATATGCTGAATATTTAAAGCATTTAGAAATTCCAGATAAGTTAGAATGTAATTCACAGCTTTTTTAGAACTGCCTATTTTTCTTTTGTTTCTTCTAACATCTTTTGAATAGAAAGAGCATATTTCTTTCCTAAAGCTGTAACATGATAGGTATATTCACTCCTAGACTTAATTTTTAATTTCTTCTCAACATAATTTACTTTGACTAAATCATTCAACCTATCTCTGATCGTAGAAGTGCTAGTTCTTCTTTTTTGGTTAAGTACTGAAAAAACAATATTAGACCAGTTTTTATAACCTTCAATTGCTACAGCATACAATACTTCATAGAAACCTTTTCTTGATAATAATTCAACTATATTTAGCTCTTTTCCATCCATTAAATTACATTTTCGCTATTGGTAATAAATTGTTTTGTTAGATAGTTTAATTCGCTATCTTTTTTCGATATCATTAAATATTATCTAAACAGCTATTCTTTTGGTGACGAAAATTGCCATCGGAAAACAAACTCGAACAATTCAATACACGCGTACCTTCTGAAGTAGCTGAAATTTTTAGAAACTTATGCGAAAAAGAAGGAAAGTCTACTTACGAAAAACTGCAAGATCTGATTGCAGACTTTTGTAGAATCGACCTCGAAAGAGGGTGGGTTATCAAACCCAAAAGCAACTAGGAAAGGAAAGACAAATGAATGAACAAAAAACTATACCTGAAGAGAATGTTCCTGATTTCGTTAATTTAGAAGAATACAGAAATCTTTTATTAGAATTAGAACATCTCGAAGATAGTAAACAACTAACAAAAGCGACAATAAAAATTGAGT
>DXJF01000036.1 GCA_019057375.1 Candidatus Heimdallarchaeota archaeon | reverse complement strand
TTTAAAAGAAAAAAATATTGAAAATGTTGTAGTTTTAGCAAAAGTATTTCGATTGGATCGAAGCGTTCTTCTTGATACTTCTGAATATTATTGGAATATTGGAACTATTGATAAAACTCTAAATCCTGGTCAAGGAGGAAATATTGATATTATTACTTTGAAAGTAGTAAATAATTATTGGCATACTGGGGCTTCATACGCTGATGATTTTAGATATGGATTTACAGCAGGTCCAGGAACAATAGAAATGTTATTCAATACAGTGGAGGGCAAAAGAAGAGGCTTTGACTGGAGTTTTCCTTCAAATATATTAATTGAATTAACAATTACTGCAAAGGATACTACACCATCTAAAGCTTACTTAATGTTTCAAATAACTAATTGCTTATTTACTGTTGATGTATTTCTTAATTTTAAAAAATATAACAAAGAAGATTTTTTAAAAGAGATAAAAATACAACGAATTATTGGTACTCTATCCCGGTCAAATCTTAGACTTGAATCTGAAGAACAACATTATATATATTTAATTGACTTACTTCCAGATGATTATGAAACATATCTTCCAGAATACTTAGAACGAATTGACGAGTCACACCATCAAAGAGTGAGAGAGAGACTAAATAAAATAAAACAATATCAAGAAAATCTTGAAAAGGGAAAAAATTCTATAAAAACCAATTAATTTTAATTTCAGAATCACTATTATAGAGATAATTTCTAATAATAAATATTATACCAAAACTCATTATTTTAGGGATCACGGAATAAAGCTTTAATTTAACCTAAGAGGGATATAAGAATGTCTATCTTGCAAAATCGGTATGAATTAGGAGATAAAATTAACTCAAAGTATTTAAGAACTATTAACACTGAAGTTAGCAATTACGAGGGTTATGATAGCCTACATCATCAATATGTTTTAATAAAAAAGTTGGTGTTGCCTAAAAAAAGTAATGCAAGAGAGCTTGCGATCAGGCTTTGGGAACGAGAAATAAGGATTGCTCGAAAGCTTAGAGGTCCTACTGGAGGGAAAATGTTCTTGGAATTAATAGATGCTTTTTTGGATGAAGACTCTGATTCATTATATATTATCTCACGTAATTATGGTAAAACTCTGGAAGAGTGGATTCTTAGGGGCGATGTTCCTTGGTTCTTTACAAACGATCAGATTGAAGGGAGAAAGGAAGTATGGAATCTTTTTTTTGCTCTTTTAGAGGGAGTAGAAGCACTTCATAATATGAAACTCCTTCATAGAAACATTAATCCTGGGACGGTATATTACTCAAAAGAAAGTGATGAAAAGAAGTTTGTATTAGGAGGGATTATTTGGAGCTTGTATCTTTATAATTTAAACTTTTTACCTGAAGATTTTAGAGTAAACCAAAAAAGAATTTCTCTATTTACACCACCAGAGAATATATTTGAAGAATCTACTTCCTTAATACCAAATATATTTGGTGGTGATATTTTCTCATTGGGAATGCTCTTATCTTTTATTTTTAATATGGATTTCCCAGAGAATGAGCCTATCAACGAAAAAGATTGGTCATTATTATACAAAGAAAACTTACGCTTTATTGAGGAATCTCAAGTATTGACCAGCGACGAGTCGAACTTGATTCTTAAATGTATATCTATGGAGCCAAATAAGCGTCATAGAACAATTAACGAACTAAAACAAGATGTTCTATACATCATCGAACGTTTTTCCTCTAAAAATATTATTATTGACGAGAAACCAATGGTGTATTGGTATAATAAAAGAGATTCCAATTTTTTAGAGAGAATATCAGAAAGAGGATATAATTTTGATGAGATATATCTATATCCAGACAAATGGCTTTCAACGGATTTCAAAAATTCCCACATTTATGCTACAGGATATGAGAAACATCCTTTAGTATTAATCAACAAAAATGATATGATCTTTAGTTTAAAAGCTAATTTGGATAAGGAGACTGATAAGCTTCATCGAGAGGTTTTATCATTGTATTTCATGAACACACGAGAACAGAACATAGTGTTAAAACGTATACAAAATAAATCTCCTCTTGCCATACTTAAAGAAGGGTTACAATATATACAATTTAAGTATGAGAGAGATCCCTGGTCCCCTTGGATAAGACTTTGGGATGCTGCCCAGAGAGAGATTAAAAAGAAAGTAACTGGAAGAAACCAAGAAGAAATGTTTATTAATAGTTTAGAACTTATGAATAGGGCAGAGATAAATCTTGTGGGAGAGGATATTCTCGATTATTACAAAGTTTTTAATGTTAAAAGAGATCCTGGAAATGAACGTGAGAGAATAAGTATAGCTCTCCTTCCTAGAATGGATTATAATAAAGGTTATGGGAGAGATATCATCAACCTCAGCCAAGATGAAATCCTCAATTTAGACCTAAAATCAGGTATGGGAGAAAAGAAAAAAACAGTAGGAAAAAAGAGAAAAGATATCTTAGATAAGATTATTAAATACAAAATGGAGAATGGTGGTGAAATTGAGCTTTCAGAGTCAAATATCGCTTCTTCTAGTTGGGATCATGCCTCCACGTGGTTTATTAAGAGTGTTAATGAACAAAAAATGACTTGTACTCTTGAACGCCCAATCAAAAATAAAAATAAGGACCCCCACATCTCAGGTAAAATTCGACCTTTTGAGATGAATCTTTCCCTGAAATTATATGAAAGAAAAGCTATGGCCATTGAGTATTTGCGAAACAACAGTCTCTTGGTATCTTCACTCTTAAATCCTAGATATAATACATTTTACTTGGGACTTGACTACAATACTGATAATGTAACCCTAAAAAATATTTTAAACACTATCCCTATGTTTTTAGTTCAAGGTCCTCCAGGGACTGGTAAAACTTGGGTTGCTTCAGAGATTGTGTCTATGATCTTGGAAAAAGACTCCCGGTTCCGTATTTTAATTTCATGTAAAGATCATCATCCATTAAATCATTTACTTGAAGATGTAATTGATAAGATTCCCGATAATATAACTCCACCTATAATAATCCGAGCTATGAGTCCTGAAAGGGAAAAAGAATATGAGGCTTCAGATAAGGTATTAGAATACAGAGATAATAATCAAACTAAGAAAATTTTAGGAGAGTGTTTGCAGTTAAATAAAACCAACAAAATTCTGCCCGAGAAAATATATAAAGAATTTTTAAAAGAGATTGAGAAAAATGCTATAAATCCCTCAGTTCGCTGGACTGAAGAAATCTCAAAAGTAGCAAATGTCGTTTTCTCCACCTCTACATCTTTTTGGCTCGAATGGTTGGGACAAGAAGCAACACCTTTTGACTGGGTTATATTAGAGGAGGCAGCAAAATCTTATCCAGCAGAATTATTGATTCCTATGAATATGGGGCAAAGATGGTTGCTAATTGGAGACCAAAAGCAATTACCTCCTTATAAGTATAAACATATGACGAATGAAATAGCAGACATTCTTGATGAAGAGCAGAAAAAGGAGGAGAAAGATTTAGATGAAGCAGCAGATTTTAGAACATATTGTTTAGACAATATTAAACTATTTGAAAATATTTACGATGATTTTGCTGAAGTAAATGTCAACTTTAGTAAAGTTAATTATCATCCTTGTATTCAACTAAAAGAACAGAGACGCCTACCACCCTTGATCTCTGATATGATATCCTCAATTTTTTATGATACTAAATTTATTAAGATAAAAGAATCACCTGAAAAGGGCGATCCTTTCACATTCCCTCAATTTTTAGAGAACAATGAACTTATTTGGATTGATATTCCTTACGCTTCAAAGAATTTCTTTGAAAAGAGAGATAGTTCCAGAAGTATTTATAATGATGGAGAAATCCGAACTATAATAAAAATTCTGAGGAAAATTAAGTTAAATAAATTATATGTTAGCAAAAAGAAAGATTTGGATATAGTCTTTTTAACACCTTATAATGCTCAAACCGAAAAGCTGTCTAAATCTTTGGCTTCAATTTCTTTTAGAGACTTAGATTCTCGTTATCTTTCCACAAGATGTCATAATATTGATGCTTATCAAGGAAAGCAAGCAGACATT
>DXJF01000035.1 GCA_019057375.1 Candidatus Heimdallarchaeota archaeon | reverse complement strand
TTTCCAAATGCTAAACCAACTATTGGACCTAGTATCGATCCTGTAGGATTTTACTATGATTTCTTTGTGGAAAATCCATTTACTCAGGAGGATATAGATAAAATCCAGAAGAGAGTCGAAGAAGTTATCCAGGAAAACTCTGAATTTGATAGAGAAGAAATGTCTCTAGCGGATGCAATAAAATACTATGAGAAAGTTGACAAAAACAAATTCAAAGTAGAAATTTTGAAAGAAACAGAAGCTGATAATGTGTCATTCTATTCTCATGGAGAAGGTAACTTCAAAGACTTATGTCGAGGACCGCATGTTCCGTATACTGGAAAAATAAAAGCGATAAAGATTCTTAGCGCTTCTTCAGCCTTTTGGAGAGCTGATGTTAACAAAGAATCACTCCAAAGAGTTTATGGTGTAGCATTTAGTACTGAAAAACAACTAAAAAAGCATCTGATTATGTTGGAAGAAGCGAAGAAGAGAGATCATAGGATAATTGGACCACAATTAGATTTGTTTGATACTGCTGATGAATGGGGGCCAGGAATGCCATTAATCTTTCCTAAAGGTGCTATTATTTTAGATGTTCTGAAAGACTTTTGGAAGAAAGAACACCGAAAAGCAGGTTATGAAATAGTACAAACTCCTCATGTTTTCAAGGAAAATGTGTGGCAAACTAGTGGGCATACAGAGTACTTCATGGAACATATGTTTCCGGTAGATCTGAAGGGAGAGCAATGGTATATTAAACCAATGAATTGTCCTGGGCATATGATGATCTATAATCGAAAAGCTTATTCATACCGAGAACTCCCTGTAAGGATTGGTGAGATGGGTACTGTCTACAGATATGAGCTTTCTGGAACATTACATGGTCTTTTCCGAATTCGAAGTATTACTCAAGATGATGCTCACATCTTTATGCTTCCTGAACAACTTGAGGATGAAATTGTTAGAGTTATAGAGCTTGTAGAACACTTTTACAAAACCTTTGGTTTTCAAGAGTGGGAATATTTTGTTAGCACCAAGCCTGATAAAGCAATTGGAACTGATGAAGGTTGGGATCATGCTACAAAAGCTCTCATAAGTGCAATGGAAAGAGTAAATCTACCTTACAGAATAAAAGAAGGAGATGGTGCCTTCTATGGACCCAAGATTGATGTTGATGTAAAAGATGCAATAGGTCGTAGATGGCAACTTGCAACTATTCAAGTTGATTTCAACCTTCCTGATAGGTTCAATATCAATTATCTTGGCGAAGATAGTCAGAAGCATAAACCGTATGTAATTCATCGTGTTATCTATGGAGCTATAGAACGATTCCTTGCAATTTTAGTAGAAAATTACATAGGAAAAATGCCTATTTGGTTAAGTCCAGTTCAAGTAATAGTTATACCTATTACTGATCAGCATGTCGATTATGCAAAACAAGTTGTTGAAGAATTGCTCAAGGCTGGTATCAGAGCTGAAGCAGACTTTTCTGGAGAAAGGATGGAATATAAAATTAGACAAGGTACTTTGAACAAAATTCCATTTATATTAAATGTGGGTGACAAAGAGGTTGAAGCTAAGTCTATTGCAGTTAGATCACGTGGAAACAAAGTAGAATTTGGAGTGAAAATTCCAGAGTTCATAGAAAAAGTACAGAAGTTAATTGAAAATTATGAATGATTTTGAGACAAATCATTCTTCTTATTTTATATACTTACAAAAATAAGATGAAATTGGGAACTAATTCCCGTTTTGAAGTTTTTCAGATTCTTCTTCGATGTGTGTAATTTTTATGCCAAGACTATCCATGAGTTGGAAGCACCAACCAAGCCAGACATTAACAAAACCTTTTGCTCCTGCATCTACTACACCTGCTTCTTTTAAGACAGGCAATAGGTTTGGAGTGTTTTCTAAAGATTTAACTGCAGTTAAATAAGTTTCAGTAATCATCTCAGTCCAATCTCCACCGTTTTCTGCTATGGATTTTGCAATGGTAGCAGTATCCTTTATAACAGTGAGAATAGTTCCTTCAGTAGGGTGAAGAACAGCTTCATAAGCCCATTCACTTCCTTCTTCTAGAGCTTTTGCAAATACTTGTAAATCTACTGAATCATGTTCTTCAATTTCAGAGCTAAAACCTTGGAAGAATTGAGAAATAATTACGCCAGAATTACCTTTGGCTCCTAAGAAACTACCTTTTGTAATTAGTTGTGCAGCTTCTTGGATAGATGTTGGGTCAATTTCATCAAATTGCTCAACAACAGTCCTTATTGTTAAAAACAAATTTACTCCTGTATCTCCATCAGGAATTGGAAAAACGTTAATAGCGTTTATTTCTTCTTTTGTTTGCTCAAGATTATTAGCGGCAGTAATCATCATTTTTTTGAGTGTTATGCCATCGATTTTAGTATTAGATTCAATCATTTTTTTAGCCCCAATTAGCTAAGTTTTTTACTTACCGCAGTTCCAAGTGTGTGAAGGAGTATTTAATACTTCCTTGCTTTTATGAGCATAGAATATTGCGATTATGTAATTGTAATTACGCTCGTTTGTAAATGCTATTCATCCTTTTAAAAACCTATCCTTTAGGCTATATTATATGGCCATGAAACATTAGAATTCTGGAGAAATAAAGGAAATTAGAAGAAATGGAAAAAATGAAAAAAGGGAAAAGAAAGTGATTATTCTAACAATAACGCAGGCTTCATTGGTCTTGCT
Source organism: Candidatus Heimdallarchaeota archaeon (assembly GCA_019057375.1). Lineage (GTDB taxonomy): Archaea > Asgardarchaeota > Heimdallarchaeia > Heimdallarchaeales > Heimdallarchaeaceae > UBA460. Next base: position 64,136 of record DXJF01000035.1, on the reverse strand, counting down.
TTGTTAGCTTTGTTTTGAGGGTCATGAATCTCTTCGTCATCAGCAATTTGAATCAAAATTTCAGCATTGTTGAACCTTTTACTAATATATTCTTCATATCCTTGAATAGCTTTTTTTTGGTCTTCAGGAGCTAACATTTCTATTCTGAATATAGTAGGTTCTTTTAACATTTGCTTTGCTTCGTGTGCTATTTCATTCATGTATTTGTTAAGCTTACTATTCTCTTTTGCTGATGACATAATTCTTCCAATTTGTACTGCTTCTTCTTTGAACAAACCTTTTGCTATTTCATATAAGTCATTCTTCCATTCTGCATTAATATAAATATGAATTCTTTTAGGTTTTGTCTTTACTAGTTTCACTATTTGATCAATATCTTCCATCAAATTGGTAATGAATTTGGCCTGTAGAGCGTTGAGAGTGTCCTCTTTATTAATTATGATTTCTGGCATTCGTTTTAAAGAGATATAATCTTTGTAACCCATTCTCTCATTCAATTCTTCACAAATGTGAGGGATCACAGGTGCCATTATTACAACCATCGTTTCAATTACTTCTCTAATGACTGCCATCTTTTCTTCTTCAGGTAGATTTGCTGCTAACTTATGATATTCATCTAAAGCCCTAATATTTGCATAATAACCATCTAGGATATAGTCTCTTGCATTAAATTTCTCAATTTCTTCCAATGCTTTTTTTAGATTGGTTTTTACTGATGAAAGCAAAACCTTTGATGGAAACGAGTATTCTATGTTTGCATCTCTAGCTACATCTACAACACTTAATGCATATTCCCAGAATTTTTTCAATCTTTGTTGAGCAAATTTCACTTCAGTGTCTTTCCATTCCAGAACTGTTTCCGGTGTAGCAATTGATGCTAAATGTAATCTTGTTAAGTCAACACTGAATTTACTCGGAACTTCTGCTATTGGAATTACGTTTGGCTTACTTTTACTCATTGCCTCACCAAAGCGACTTAACATATCATTTAAAGAGAAAGCAGGCAGCCAATATTTTTCAGGGAATATAGCTGCATGATGAAAGATTGCAAATGATAAATGATTTGAAATATGATGAATCGCTGTGTGTCGTAAGTCATTTGGATACCAGTATTCAAATTCCGATTTCGTTTTTTCAATTATGTCTTCTGCTATACCAGTGATTTTACTCACCCCTTTTATATCTCCTTCATTCAGAAATACATAATCAAAGAATACAGGTTTCAGTTGACTTGGATCAATATTGTTTTGACGTATCTGTCGAACGATTGTATAAAAGGCCATGTAAATAACTGAATCACTTAACGATTCTATAATCCACCCTTCTCCTTTTGTAAATGGAAATTCTGTTCCCAATCCTCTTCTTCGAACACAAGGTCTTTTGTCTAACCAGTGGAAGGTGTTTTCAAAGCTTTGTCGATATTTTTCTGGAATTATGAGCATTTTATCTAATGCTTTAAATGCATCTTTTTTCCAATCTTCATTTCCATAATGCAGAAAGTATTGATCTTGGATAATCGCTGCAATTATTTGTCCTCCACATCTACAAATAGCCTTTGTTGATGTTTCATAAATAGGAGATGCTAGATTAATATCAAATAAAGTATCTGCAACTCTATCTTTGGCAACTTCGACTTTCAGTCCTTTGTATTCACCTGTGTTTTCTTTCATAATTCCAGAATAAAATTCGTCTCTGTAAATTGTTTGAGTAGCTTCTTCTAATTCTGCAATGTCATTTTGTGATTTAACATCCAGTTTTTCGCAAATTTCAACTGCAGGAAATTCACCATAACCCTTTACCTCAATTAAAGAAATTGGCTCAATTTGCTTCAAAAATTCAGAATCTAATCCATATTTTTCAATGGTTTTCTCATCTTTTTGCAAATCAGCTAACGCTGCATAGTCATAGGGAGCATGTCCAGGAACACTGTATACTACGCCTGTTGCATGATCAGTATCCACGAAAGATGCTGGATAGATTGGTATTTTTTTCTCAGTAACAGGAACTTCAACATTATTGTTTATTAGCTCTTTTCCTTTTAATTCTCTAATAACCTCGATTTCATGATTTTGCTCAATTAACTTCTTTGTAGCTTCTTTGGATACAATCCATTTCTCTCCATCTATTGAGATTTCTTCGTAAATTGCGTCAGGATGGATCCAAACATTGGTTGCACCGAAAATCGTTTCAGGTCTTAAGGTAGCAGCAACTAGAAAGATATTTGAATCGAGCATGAATTTAATACCAACAAATTCAGTTACTTCTACCTTTAACTCATCTCCAGCTTGAATGTCATCCTCACCGACAGCATTTTTATCGTTGACACACCATAGGATGGGATAATTTCCTTGTGTAATTAGATTCTTTTTGTCCAATTTAATATATTGCCATTCTATGAATTTATTATAGTCAGGATCTCCAGTTGAGAATTGCCTTGTAGTATCAAGAGAGTATCCCATTCCAAGGAAATCTTTGATTATCTTTTCTGAAAAATAGTTTGCTACATTTTCTGGTTCTACAAACGAAGCTATTAATTCCTCAACTCTTTCCTTGCTGTCCTCATATATTGAGATATAATTTCGGTATCTGTCCCATTCGACTTTATCATTATTCTTTAGTTTCCAAGATACTGCGAGAACAGGAGTTCCAGTTATATGAAAGCCCATAGGCCATAATACATTGAATCCTTGTTGTCTCTTGAATCTAGCAAAAATATCACCTAATCCATAAGTACGAGCATGACCTATATGAAGCGGAGCAGTTGCATAAGGATAAGACACTGTTAAAAACCATTTTGGTTTTGAGCTATCTACATTTCCAATAAATATCTGGTCTTCTTGCCATTTCTTTTGCCACTTCTTTTCAATTTTACGTATCTCTTCTAGGAATGTTGTCAATAATTTCACCATTGTTTGTTGTGCTTATTCGAATCTTTCTGGAACAGCGGGTATATCTTTCTTCTTCCAAAATCAGGTTTTGATAATTAAAAGCGTTATCTTTAGACATAATAAAACTGTTAAAGAAACGAAAAACTTGGAAACCACTAAAACAGATATCCTTCCTATTTGTTGAGAAGAACACGATACCCCATTTTAGTCTCCTAAGTATAACAAAATACATTTCATTTATTAAACTTTTGAATAAGAGGAAACAAATATTATTCTGAAGGCCTAGAAATTATAGGTTTAAATGCTAAATATTTCTCCACCAACGCAGATATTTCATTTTCCGACATATTCGGAGATAAATCTGCAAGAAGATTTCTTATTGCTTGGCGTAAATAGCTTGTTGGAACTCTACTGCACAAGAAGCAAACAAACGTTCCTTCTGTTTCAATCATTAATGAAGAATCGCCTAAATCTACTTCTTTTGGATAAACTTCTTTTCCTATTAGTTCTCCAGCAAATTCTGAAAAAGCTGTGGTTACACTAAGAATAATATGACCTCTTACATTTAGTTTTTTCTTTGCTGAAGCTGAATAGATTGAAGATCCTGCTTTATCAAAGATATATATTGAATGAATTTCAGTAGAATAGTAAAATGCTTCAATTCCTCCCATGTAAATAGAAATTCCTATAATTAAGGCTCCTACGGCAACAGAAATCCATTCCATATGTAGCATCATTATTTCACCTGTCACAGCATAGATCACTTTTCTAGCAGCAAATAGAAGAGCGCTTATGAAATATGCTATTACAACTCCAACCATCATAATTTCTATGACTTTTTGATATTTCTTCTCTACAAAACCTCTTTGTTTAATTAGGTGTGTGAGAAAAACTATTCCTGCAAAAATGGCCAAACCTGCATCAAATACTAACCATATTATACTAGTTTGTGCAATATAAAAATCGTAATTACTTCCTTTAACAGGCAAGAGAGCTAAAGTATAATCTCCAGAAACTGTTAAACCTATTACACCTCCGAAGAGGAAAAGAGCAAACGCTAGAACTATGGGATTATAGATTTGTCTAGGGCTTAATGATACAACGAAGAGGATAGTTGCTACCATTCCAATCATACTAATTATTGTTGAAAACTGGGATACAAATAGAGCATCAGCTTCTTTGGTTATCTGACTTAGATAAACAACAAAAATACCACTAATTATCCACCCCATAATACACAAAATCATTGACAGAAAATAATACACTGAGAAAGATGATGTTCGTATTTGTTTTCCAATCACTAGAATTGCTCCAAGGAGTAGAAAGAAAATAGACACAATTCCAATCCCATAAGAAATCCAGACCATGGGCAGTAAGGATTTTAGAGTTTTATATAGTTTTGGCTTTATTTTGCTCTAAACTCTCTTACTAAATTACAAAGTCCTCTTTGTCAACATTTCTGTTTTTTAATCCTAATCTGGATACCTTAAATTTAATCCCCCCATATAGTTCAGCATGTTCCTGGTTGTTATACAAAGCAGCAGCAATTCTTCCAATTGCATCGGCTTTCATGATTCCACTTCCAGAACCTGAAGATACGATTTGTAATCCCTTGATTCCATTAGCTTTGAAAACAACCGGGTTTTTGTCAATTGTATTTATTGCATAGAATCCTGCCCATGAATTTGTTAACTGAAGATTTTTTAAAACAGGAAGATATTCTGCTAAGATTAGGTATCTATCAAATTCATAATCTCTGTCATTTGCTTGAGTATTATTTAAAGGATTATCCTCTGTTGTTATTTCATCAGGATTAGTAATGATATACGGTTTCCCAATCAATGATCCTCCCCCAATCCATATACTATTATTGTATTTTACTGGTTTCAAATGAATTCCATGTATTGGAAAAATTAAAAATGGAGTTGTTTTCTCGTCATTAAAATGCTCGTTATCAAGGAAATTTGCTAGTCGAGGATGTTGTACTCTGAATATATACTTCTTTACTGGCATTGCATGACTATCTACTCCTATCGGTAATAAAAGCTCATTAGACCAAGCCCCAGTTGCAAGTATAAAAATATCTGATTTGATTGTGCTTCCGTTATCTGTTAAAACTCCACCAATTCTTTTTGCTTGCCATCCAACCGGTTCTCTTGGAATACCAAGTTTTTCGCCATCTGGCTCTAAAATTAGTTTTGTAATTGGGGTATTGTAAAGAGTTTCTCCACCTAGTTTTTTGAATTCATTTTCATAGAAATCTCTTGTAATTTTGTCTGCATCTAGTGCTCCACAGTCGTATCCAAGAAGACCATAATCAATATTTCTCAGGTTGAGTATTTGAGCTTCCTCATTTCCATCGAAATCAGTTACAAGTTCAGGTATCTTTCGTTTAATATCTCCTTTTTCTAATATCTCTATGCGAATTTTGTTGTCTAACATAGTTTCAATAGCTTTTTTGTTCCCTTCAAATTGCTCCCTATCCATTAACCAAAGATAAGAAATCTCTTTTAGAGATAAATCTATATCTAAGTCATTCTGAACATGTTTATAAAAATCTCTAGTGGTACTACTAAGTTGTAGATTCACCTCCGAGGAGAAAGTATCGCGATACATAGCAGCTGATTGGGCTGTGTTTCCCGCTCCTGCTTGAGCTGCTTTATCTATAACTAGCACAGCTAGATTTTCATTTTCTTTCTTTATATGGTAAGCTGTTGCTATACCGAATAATCCAGCCCCAATAACTACTACATCATAGTTTTTTTCACTCATTATTTTACCTCTTGAGAAAAAAATTTCTATTAATACGGATATATTGAACAAGTACTCTTTAAAAATTTTATACCAGTGATACAGAAATTTATAGTCAAAACAACGAATTTTTAAGTTCAACAATAGTCTTACACTTGAAGCTTGGTGATGAAATGCATTTGAATGTGAAAACAGAAGAAGATAAAAAAATCGAAGAAACACTACTGAAGATCAAACACAAAATCGCTGTTTTGAGTGGGAAAGGTGGAACTGGCAAAACAACAGTTACTGTTAACTTGGCTCAAACTCTTTCTGATATGGGATATAAAGTAGGTATACTTGATGCTGATATTACCGGACCAAATGTTCCTCTAATGCTTGGAGTAGAGGATCTACAAATGACTACAGAGGACAATAAGATTGTACCAGTAGAAGCAGGAAAGATAAAGATTGTTTCAATTGAGTTTTTACTTCAGGATAAAACAAAAGCTGTTATCTGGCGAGGACCAATGAAAATTAAAGCCCTTAAACAGCTTCTTGCAGATGTAAACTGGGGTGAATTAGATTTTCTTATTGTGGATTTACCTCCAGGAAGTAGTGATGAGCCTTTGAGTATAGTTCAAACAATCAAAGATTTAGATGGTATGGTCATTGTTACTACTCCTCAAGCTGTTTCATTACTTGATGTAACCAAATCAATAAATTTTGCACAAGAAACAAAAGTACCAATATTAGGGATTATCGAAAATATGTCTGGTTTTGTATGCCCTCATTGTGATGAAATTACTTACATTTTCAAAAAAGATGGTGGAAAAAACAAGGCTGAACAACTTAACTTGAATTTTCTCGGAGCTGTTCCTCTAATATCTCAGATTTGTGAAGCTGGAGACTCAGGAAGACCGGCAATTAAGGTGAATGATAAAGCAAAAGATGTTTTTTCTAAGGTTGTTGAAAAAATACTCTCAAAACTTGATTAAACTTAAGTATTAAGTAGTGTTGAAGGTTTTTGTTAAATTCAATTTGACACAAAACTTTCGCAATGTTTTTTTATTGAAAGGAGGATAGTTTCTTCTGATTAAAATGATTAATCATAAAAAGAAAAGAATAGCTTTATTTTATATTATTACTTCACTTATTTTTTCATTAGCATTCATTTCCATAAATTCACTAGCTTATGATTTGAATGAAACTGAAACAGTTACTCTAAATGAATATGAAAATGTAGGATATGGAGTTCTTGATGGTAATCGTCTAAGAGAAAACCAACTATTAGAAACCCAATATGCTACAGATGTGAGATATGTAAAAGAAGCTATTGGCTCAACAACACATTCTATGGATAATGATTCATCTATATTTAGAACAAATTTGGCTTCTACCTACTATGATGATAATTTTATATACGACATAGAACAATCAACTTGGAGATATAATCCGATTTACATCCAAGCTTTCAATAATACTGGTACAGGTCCTAATTTGAATTTTACAACAGGTGTAAATAATCAAGGAACTCTCACATTAGGTTTAGAAACTGCTATTGAAATGGAAGCTGATACTTATTATGTCTTCAAAGTTCGTTTACAAGCTGGAGAGATGTATGATCTAAATATGAAATCAATAAGTAGTGTTTCATATTATATTTACTTCAACGATTATCTATCTAGGTCTGGAAGTGTAAATGGAGAAACTCGAAACATACAACCACTAGCAGCTAGAGGTTCTGGAGATTACTACATATATTTGTTTTCTAACAATGATAACTATGTCGTTTTCGATCCAGTAAAAATAGATGTATCATCAATATCTGCCGGGGACTTTGTATCAGGGGACTTTGTTAATGAACCCAATAATCTCTGGGATGAAGAAAGACAAGTTTTTGTAGACAATGATAATTCTGAGCATGTTGATGCTTACTTTGTAAGAATTCCAAAAGGTGTCTATGAAATCAAATACATTCGATTTGATGGCGGTATCAGTACCAATGCATATGCGATGGTTCCTAGCTTATATTATGAAGCAGGAGCTCCAAATTTCTATTTCAATATTGAGATTGGATCATCATTTGACGATAAATTCGTGTTCAGTTTTGAGTATGATACAAACGTTCTTGTTTATATCACTGCAGAAAGAGACAATAATGACTATATTGAATTTGATTACATATTCTCTGTTGATGAAATGGATTGTCCAACTTTGAAAGCAGGAGAAATTTATGAATATGAAGATAATTTCTTAAGTTTTGGAATAGATGTTAAAGAAACTCAACTTGCTTATTTCAATATTTCACTAGCTGGTCCTATATTAGTTTGGTATGTTGATTATCAGGATAAGAATTTAGCATATGGAAGTTATTATTTACTCAGTGACAATGCACTTGCTACTGAAAAACTCTTACTTCAGCCTGGTTATTATTACTTCTTTAATCCAACTGAAGGCGTATATGATTTTGATATTGAGTATAATGCAGTATTAGTAGAAGAATTCACAAATTCATTTGATTTTACACTCAGTCAACGAGATGGTGACCCATCAAATTATAAGCTTTTCAAAATTGTAAATGCAGATTTTGATTATCATAACTACAATCTCAGCCTATTTACTGTGCTAAACCGTACTGTGGAATTTGGTTATTCCACTTATCTAGAAAACAACCACGAAGTTTTCTGGGGTACAACTGATTTTGTTGGTTATCAACAAGATGTTGGTATACACCAAGGATACCCAATTAACGATACGCAAATTCTGAATTTCCTTTCAACAGGAGAATCCACTACTCGTTATGTCCTCTTTGAAATATATGACATTTACAATAATACAGGATACTCTTGGCCAAGTGCAGGAATTGCTTTTAGCGAAGCTGAAAATGCAACTTTTAGATTCAGTACAGATACTGATAATCCTGAAATCTTTGCTGATGTGAATCTTATCTTAGATGAACTTGCTTTCGTTGATAATGGCAGTTATTTGGTAAACTATGATTTCAATACAACATATAATGACTTCGACATATATATGATTCGTGCAACAGTTCCTGAAAATACCTGGTACAGGGTTGAAATTGTAATTATTGATGGACTCAGAGATAATTCTTTCTACTCTTTGGAGAATCCTGATGGTTACTTCCAAGGGTTCTTCTATAGGGATGCTGTTTGGAATAGATATTACAACTTAGATGGTCTCACTACTCCAACTACGCACTTTATTAACTATGATGATTCAAACGTCTCATACGTAACTTTTGATATTGAATTTGGTGTATTTGATCCTAATCTAATCTTTATGTTTGGTGTTGACCACACTGCACTAAATGGTTCAATTGAATTCAAATTCATCCCCATCGACTGTACTCCTATCTCTTCAATAGCCTCGGTAGTTATGAAAGGTTTAGGATTAGCTGGAATAATTGCTCTCGCAGCTATTGGGGGCGCCATTGGTTTTGGTATACTCGTTCTTGTTGTGTTTAGAGTAGTTATACCCAAAATAAAGTCTAAAACTCCTGTAAGTCCACCAAGTCAATACTAATCCTTTTTCTTTTTTTCCTTTTTTTAAAACTGAACAATCTTCAGACAATTTTTTTTCTAATAAGGTAGAAGAAATCCGTCAAATCAACATTTCCTCCAGATATAATAATTCCCACCCTTTGGTTTTCAAGATTGAGTTTTCCTGATAAAACTCCAGCTAAAGAAACCGCACCTGATGGTTCTACAACAAGTTTCATTCTTGACCAGAGAAACTCCATCGCATTAACAATCTCTTCCTCGGAAACCGTAATAAAATCATCAACATATTCTAGAATAATTTTGAATGTATTAGTTCCAAGCGATACTCGTAAACCATCAGCAATCGTATTTGGATTTACAACCGGGTAATATTTTTTATCTTTAAATGATTTATATGCATCATCTGCGTTCTTTGGTTCAACCCCAATCACTTTTGTATTTACACTTAAACCTTTTGTAGCTATAGCAGTTCCCGATAATAAACCTCCTCCTCCACATGGAGTAAAAATAAAGTCTAAGTCGCCTATTTCTTTGATTAATTCGTATGAAGCTGTTCCTTGTCCATGAATAACGTCTAGGTTATTACTAGGATGAATCAAGGTATATCCGTATTTATTAATTAATGCTTGAGCTGTTTCCTCCCTATCCTCTGGTTTGGTTCCACAAAAAACCACTTTGGCACCATAACCTTTTGTTGCTGCAACTTTAATTTTTGGGGCGTTCTCTGGCATAACAATAACTGCTTTTACCCCCGCCATTTTAGCAGCCAAGGATAAGGCTTGAGCATGATTCCCAGAAGAATGAGTTGTAACTCCTTTAGCTTTTAATTTTGGGGATAAGCTAGAAATGGCATTGAATGCTCCTCTAAACTTAAATGAGCCGGTTCTTTGAAAACTTTCCATTTTCAAGAAACAGTTAGCTTTTACTATTTGATCCAACTTGGAAGATGTCATAATTGGGGTTTTATTAATTGTGTTCTTGATTCGACTATATGTTTCCTCTATCTTTTCTAACATTTATATCACTTGCATATCCTGAGATCTTCTAGGGTTTGTTTCACTCTAATGCTTACTTTTTCCTGTGAAGTTGAAAGACTTTAGTTTAATCGCAGGACAATTAAGGGTAACTCCTGTTTCCATTTTGTTACCAATTAATGGAATATCTTTTAGACAAGATGTGAGCTTATCTGTAAACCTAAAGTTCTTAGCTGCTGAAACAATCTCTCCATTTTCAATATACAGTATACCATCTCTTGTTAAACCTGTAATTGCTCCTAATTTTCGATTAACGAAATTTGTATAATGCAACCTATTGATAAAGAAACCTTGTTTGGTTTCCTCAATCATCTCAGGAATAGCAGAATCTCCTGGATAAAGTGTTAAATTAATTGGCATTACCATACCAAATATATAATCACTGAAAGGAATTACTTGGTGACCTGTACTGAGTTTCTTATCATTTAAGTATCTTGACGCGATAAAATTATTATACACAATTGATTTAGGAATACCTTCTTCAACCAAAAAAAGTGGCTTTTTTCTTACACCTTCTCCATCAATTGGTGATGCTAGAAGAGTTTCAGAATTTAAGGGATCATCATAAAGTGTTAATTTTGTATCAAACATTTGAGCACCTATTTGATCGGTTACAAAACTTTGGGATTCATGATATCCTAAACCATTAAAACCAAAGGACAAGAATCTCATTAAAGTACTTGTTGCAGCTGGTGAAAGAATAACCTCATATTCTCCAAGCGGATAATCTTTCGCTGAGCATGTACTTATAGATAATTCTGTTGCTTTTCGGGATAGTTCTGCAGGTTTTAGTAAAGAAGGATCTCTTTCAAATTGCTCTTCTTTAGCATATCCCTTGCTTTCCTTTTCAGTTAATGAATTTATGATTAAACCATTATATGTAATCTGATGGGAGATATCTAAGCCATTAGCATTTAAAATCCTATACCGAAGATCGGTAATTGAAATGGCTCCTGCCAGTTTAGCACTTCTATCTACAGCTTCAGCTTCACCAATCGCTGTTTCGACGATATCAGCACGCTGATATTCATCTAGTAAGCTTCCAGTAGCATTGATTGAAGGAATCAACTCTTCAGTATCTTCAGAAAAACCTTGGAAAAAAGGAATTTCAGGAATAAAAGAGAGCATCGTTTCTAGTTGAGAAACAGCAGAATCTACAGCTGTTTTAGTTAGAGATGTTAGAGATAATGTACAGATCTTCTTTCCTTTTGATGCTTTGAAGAGGAAACGGCATGTATGATCGGATACATTTTGATGAATTGTAGAATTTGCAAATCTAGTAAGTGCATGTAATCTATCAACGCAACTTATTTCATATGAATCGAATGAACTTGATTCAAAGGCTTTTACAGCATAATCAGTTAAAGAAATGAAATTTTCAGAGAACATAATATCACTCATATTTTGGAAGTATGATTTCGTTCTGTGGTATTTAAAACGGCGATAGTATTAATAAAAACATTTCTCTGAATCTCAAGAAGAGGTTATATTTACCCATTTTGCTCGTTTTTGATACACTTTTTTCTCTGTATGTCACCAAAATTGTTTTATTCTATTTCTTCACAATGGATGTTATGTTAGAATCTCCTTCTTCTGGTGTGTTCATTTGTGTGGAAGGAATTGATGGTTCAGGAAAGACCACACATTCTCGATTATTGGTTGGATATCTTTGCTCTCTTGGTTTTGATGCAGTTTATACTACTGAACCTACAAGATACTCATTACCAGGTCGAAGACTAAGAGAAAGTTTCTTTGCACCTGAAAGATTACTTGTTGAAGAAGAATTTAGACTATTTTTAGAGGACAGAGTTATTCATCTTAGGGATGAAGTGATCCCTCTATTAAAGGGTGGTAAAATAGTTGTCACAGATAGATACTACTTTTCATCTGTAGCATATCAAGGGTCAAGAGGACTGGATTGGAATTATATCCTGGAAGAAAATCTAAAAGTAGCAATTGTTCCAAATCTTGTTTTGCTTCTAGACTTATCTGTTGACGAAGCATTAGCTAGAATCTCTGCTGATAGAGAAGAAGGAGTAAATACCTTTGAGAAAAAAGAAAACCTTCAAAAAGTCAGTGAAATATATTTAAAACTAGCTGAAAAATTTCCTAAGCTTTTTCATATTATTGATGTACATAAATCAATACAAAGTGTTCAAGAAGAACTTCAAACTTTCATAAGTAATTTCTTGGAGAAAAGATAATTTTTACTTCAGATATAAAATTACTAAAACTAATGCTGCAATTGAAAAAAGCATTAAGATAACGTCCAATAATCTGATTCTTATATCAAGATAAAGATTCTTTCTTCTTTTAGGTACAAAACCTTTAATTGTCATTGATTCAGCAAGATCAATGCCTCTATTTATTGAATCTGTTATTAATGGTTTCAGAGTTTTTCTAAAATTATATATTTGTTTCCGAATTTCCCATTTTTTGGCAGTTAACCCTTTAATTTTTCTAATATCGTTTATTTCTTGAGCTTCCCTAGCAGTAACTGGAACGAACTGGTAGATTGTTATGATAAACCAGACTAACATTGCAGGAATATACATTTTTTCTAATGAAATCGCTAATTCATAAGGTTCAACTGAGTAGAAAAACCAAGAAATTATCAAAAAAGATGTTGTAAATCTGCATACAATAATTGCATAAAGAAAATATGCATTTTCAACTGTAAGAGTAATGTTTGCAAGAAGAGTAGCAATAAGAGAAAACAATGATAAGAAAAACAACGAAATAATGATTAATTTAACTCTAGCTCTAATAATTAATGCTAGAAAAAGGGAGAATGCTGCCAAACTTCCTAGTAAATATATGTTACTGGAATAAAGAACACTTGTTAAGAAGACAAGAACGATTACTGATTTAGTCCTTGGGTCAAAACGAAATTGTTTCTTCGAAAGATGCACTTCATTTTCATTTTTAACAACTATTCCCACGATTTTCACCCCTTTATGGAAACTGTAATGCCCTTCTTGCTTAATTTGGTTTCAAATTGATCTTTTGGAACTATAAAGCTGATTTGACCATTCTCTAATCCAATAAATTCATCTGCTATTTCTCCAATCCATCTCCAATCATGAGATATTATAATTACAGTTGTTCCATTCTTTTTCATGTTTACAATCTGATTTTTTACCCATGATTTGTTTTTATCATCTAAACCATTTGTAATCTCATCTAAAATTATTACCTCTGGTTGATGTTGAATTGCTGAAAGAAAAGATAATCTTCTTTTCTCCCCATGTGATAGTGAATGAGGATTAAAATGTATTAGTTCTCTCAAACCGCTGTTTTTCACTCTTATATCGATATCCTCAGAAATAATTTCTTTCCGTATATTATTTGATATTAATAGAATTTCATCGATTGATGTTTCCTCAAAAAACTGTTTATCTGGATCTTGGAATACAACCCCAATTCTTTTGGTTTTTTCTGTCCAAGAAAGTGATTTTAGGTCTATATTATCTATCTTGATTGAACCTTGCTTCGGTTTAAGTAGTCCAATTAGAAGCTTTAGAAGAGTAGTTTTTCCCGACCCATTATCTCCTACAAGAGCAATAATTTTACCCTTATAAATTTTTAATGAAATGTTTGATAATTGAAATTTGTCTGAAAAATCAAAGCTTAGATTCTCTATACTCACTTTAACTTGCTTCTCTGTTTTTTTTTCTTCATCTTCAGTTCTGCTAATTTTATTAGGTTTTTTCCTTACAATCGCTGAAACTTTTGCGACCAAATTTTCATCAATTATCTCTCCCCTTTCAATTCTTATTATTTTTGAAGCGAACTGTAAATATTCTTCATATTCGTGAGATGCAATTATTATGGTTTTTCCTTTTTTATTTAGTTGGATAAATGTGTCGAGTATCAATTTCTTGTTATTTTGATCCAAGTTTGCTAAAGGTTCATCAGCAACAATTATTTCCGGATTATCAACTATGGCTGTCCCAATTGCTACTAATTGTTTTTCTCCTTCCGACAATTCATTTAATTTTCTTCCTATAATCTTTCCTATATTCAAATCCCCTACTACTGAATGAACCTTTTCTACTATTTCTTCTCTAGTATAATCTTTGTATTCAAGTGGAAATGCAATCTCCGAAAATACGTAAGGGGTTGTGAAAGAGTTTTCGAGTCGCTGTGGAATATACCCTATAATTTTTGAAAGCTTAGTGTATTGGACATTTGATATTTCAGTGCCTTTTAACAGCATTTTGCCTAGTTTTTTCCCTTCATAAAAGTTCTCTAACAAACCTAGAATTGAATAACAAATTGTGCTTTTTCCAGATCCACTTGCACCTGTTATGACTATGAATTCCCCTTTTGAGATTGAGAAGTTAAGATTAGATACAGCAGGTTTTTCTCTTGAAAAATAACGAAAACTGAAATTATTAAATGAAATAGTAGCATTTTTCACAGTTTTTCCTCCAAAATACTACTTCTTCTTTATCTCTCTTAGAACTAATTTAAGTATGAATTCTAGCAACTTTTCATTATCTTTTGGAATTTTATTACTTGGTTTGATATTAATGCCTGCAGCTGTTAAATGACCGCCACCCGAACCATTAAACTGATTTGCAATACTATTTGCTAGATTACCCAAATTAACATTATTTCTCTTTGCAAATTGAACAGTGCTTCTAAAACTAATTCGTATTTCATCATCTTGATGTGATGCTATAACGGCTGCAAAATCAGTTCCAAGCCCAATTAACGCTCGTGCTACAGATGCTTCATAACTGCTAATATAAGATATTGTGTAAATATCCTCTCCTTCTTTATGGTGTAATAATCTCTTGGTCCCTTTTATTCTTGCCATTTTTTCAGATACATTCATAGGTGATTGCAATGTGTTAATTGCTTTTTCATAATCTCCACCACTCTGAATAAGAAATTCTACTATTGAAAATATAGACGAAGATATATATCTAAATCTTCTTGAATCAAAAATTATTCCGATTAGAAATAAGGTGGCGATTTCTGGTGGAGGTATGACTTTTAGTTCCATATAAATTTGTGATAAAATTTCTGCTGTTGATGATAATTTTTTGACAATTGCATAGTCAACCTTTTCAGTATATTCATGATGTGAATGGTGGTCAATCACAAAGGATAAGGTTTTCCCCCCAGTAATGCTTTTTAATGGGAACTCCCCGATTTGGTCTAAATTATTCGTGTCGCAAAGAAAAATTGCACCTAGATTGATATCATCCAGATTATCAAGGAATTTTTCTTTTTTTATATCTAACATTCCCTTTGATAGATTACTCATCGTGTGTGAAAACAAGTATATTGATGAAGAAGGAACATATTTTTCAAGAAGATATTTTAAACCTATAGCACTTGAAACTGAGTCAGGATCAGCATTTAGATGAGTAAAAACCCCTATGTTCTTAACTTCTTCTTGATTAAGTAGATCTACGATTTTTTTGAATTCTTGAGACATTTAAGCTCCTCCTTGAGAGTTTTTTGCCCGTATTCGAAAAGCTCTTCTTGCAAATTCTCCATTTGTGAGGAAGTTAATCCACCAGCAATGTCGAAATCTAATGCTAGAGTTAGTATGTTATCTGGGTTTTGAGATAGATTTACAATTATACTGTAATCTGTAAGGTGCTGTCCAAAATCATGATCTTGAATATATGTGATTATTTTCTCTTCCACATTAAAAGCTATTTCTTCCAATTCCTCGTTGGACAAGGCTTCTATTCCTATATCTTCTATTTCAGATGACATTTTTATTAGCTCCTAAGATAATTAAAGAAGAGCTAAGTTGGAAATTATTTCTTTCCCATGAGCTTTTCTTGCAATTCTTTCACAGACGACATTAATTTTTTTTCTCTATTTGTTAAAGAGGAAAGTCTAACCTCGATTTTTTCTTGTTCTTCTGTAAGGTGATTTTTAACATCTTCAATATTTGATTGGAACAACAATCTTCCTGCAGAACGATAAATTACTGCAGAAGGGTTCATATCTTTCGTTTCTTTTAATGCGATATCTATATCGCGTTTTTCCAACTCTTGTTGTTGTAAATTCATTCGAATAGCTTCCAATTGCTGAACAAGTTGATTAAAACGTTGAATATCTTCCTGTTGCTCTGGTGTAATTTGTGGGGCTGCCATTTGTTTTACTCTCACTTATATACTAAAACTATGCAACAACGCAAATAAAATAAATCTTTTGATAAAAGGGAAACGTTACTCATACAAATTTTAAGAAAATACGATTTTTCTATTATCGTTTACAAAGAATTACAAATCAGTAAAATAAATAAAAAATAAAAGAAAAAAGAAAGAAAAAAATCTTAGATACAGCGATAAACTGAGGTAGGACCAATTTCTCTATATTCTTTGCGGGTAACCCACAATTTAGCGAATGTTTTTAGAGAACTTAAAATACTACCACCAATCCAGACTGAATATCTTCTTTCAGGAGGTGCAATGATTTTAACTTCCATTGTCTCTGGGACAAGTTCAGTTAATTCCTTGTGCAAACGTTCCTTAAGACCTGGGAACATTGTTGAACCACCGGATAGAACAATATTTGCATAAAGATCTCTTCGGAGATCGACATCACAATTCTGGATGGATCTATAGATTAATTCATCTAATGGGTTTTCTTCTGAACCTATAGCACCTGGATTAAAGCACAACTCGGGAGCCATGAAACGCTCGGCACCGATGGTTAAAGTTTCACCATCTGGTAGTGTGTAAGTTTTTTCCATTCCAGATACTTTTTCTGCCAGTTTTAGTTCTTTTTCTGGATCTAAAGCTACGTAACAAAGGCGCTCTTTAATATCACGGACAATTTCTCTTTCAGCACTGCTGGATAGAGAATACCCTCTTTGACGTAGAAGTCTTCTGAGGTAATCTGTAATATCTCGACCTCCTATATCGGATCTATGAATGGCATGGCTTATAGCGAAACCTTCGTAGACTGGGACGATGTGAGTAACTCCATCTCCAGAGTCTACAACTATACCAGTTGTACGACCAGAAGCATAAAGTGACAGAATAGCTTGCATTGAGATATACATAGCAGGAACATTGAATGTATCAAACATTAATTCTGCCATTTTCTCTTTGTTTTGATTTTTGTTTAATGGAGGTTCAGTTAATAGAACAGGATGTTCGTTAGGATTGACTCTTAAATCATTGTAGAATGTATAATGCCAAATTCTCTCCATTGCATCCCAGTCTTGAACTTGTCCATGTTCGACAGGATAAACAAGTTTCAAAACACCACGGAGGTTAATTGCTTCCTCACCTATGTAATACTCGCGGACATAGTGTTCAACATCAGTCATAATGATCTGATATTTTGGATAACCAATAATTGTTGGAAAAACACTTCTTGGTTGATCTTCGCCTGCAAAACCGTTCTTTGTAAAACCAGTACCGTTATCTATAACCAGCGGTTTATTTTGAATCATCTCTTCCATAGATATCACTTTTACTTGTTTTTATTGAATCTAAATTTCGTCTTGGTCTTATGGATTCATAACCTTGAAGTATATATTAAATGTTTTGATAGTATTAGCATAAATGACATGAACACTATCGTAGCTTTTATAAGCAAAATTCAAAGTTCTACGTCGTTACAACTGCTAACTACATCTAGAAAAATTGATAATTCTTCTGAAGCCTTTAGTACATCGGATTTTAGACTACAAACTGCCATAGTAAAGCAGATTTTCCCTAATCTCTTTTTCACTAAAACCTGCACTAATTCCGACAATAATTCTGATTATATCCATTGTCTCTGCGAGCTTCAGTTCAAAGAAACCAATTAATGCATCCATTTGCAGAACTGTTCCAAAACGAAATGTCTTTTTCCAGTAATCTAATAAGTATCTCTCAACTGCAAATTCCAAATCATGTAATGGCACTTCTTTAACACCAATATATTTAGAAAAGACTGTTCGATAAGGAGCATAGTTGTATATTTCTAGAACTTCTTGAATACTTGTTGCCTTCAATCCCTTTACAGTGAATTTATTGCGTTGGATAAATCTATATGCAGGTACGTTTAGAGCTATACAGCGACATAAAGCTAAGATGTTTTTCATATTAACATATGTTTCATAATGCTTTGATACTTTAGGTAGCATACTATAGATGTGTTGATCTATTGCAGATTCTAGGGGTGTAAATCTTCCAGTTGTTTTAAATTCTTCATTTGCTAATTTGAGGACATCTCGCAGAGTCTGATTATTTTGATTAACAATTATCTCTTCAATTGACTTATTAAGTAATTTCGAATAATAATCAAATGAATAATCAGCAACTGGAACTAAACGGGATAAAATCTCTTCCTGCTTCACTTCTCTATTTATGCCTTGAAATATTATGCGAAGATTTTCAGCATGATATCTCTCACTGTAATTTTTGATTTTCTTCTTAACTGATGATCCTGACTGTTTGTAGAATTTAGTCAATAATTCAGAATAAGAATTCTTAAGATTTTTAGCTACATCAGATATCTGTGTTTCAAAGTTGAGGTCTCCAATAATGCTGTCATAGGATGTTTGAGTAAAGGCAGCTCTTAATTCTTTAAGATTCTTAGAAGATAAAAGTAAACTTATTTGTGATTTGGTTAAGAAGTTACTAACAGCCCCATGGGCTCTACCTAGTAAATAGCTTATATCTCCAAGTGACATTTTAACTACCTTTTTGCCTGACAAAATTGATTGAAACAAGTTTTTCTTTTAAGGGAAGGAATTCTTTACCATCTCCAGTATAGAACTTAGAGAACCATTCAACCCAGTGAAGCCTTAGTGTGTTAAGGAACGATAATAATCCTTCTAATGGTAATATTATGAATACTGCAAATAAAATTCCTACAACCCACCATATCCAAGAGAGACTAAGAGCTGAAGCATAATGGCCATGTATTAATCCTCCAGCAAAATGTGACAAATCAATATGTGCTACGTCTAGGAATGCTCCTGAAAATGTTGATACACCTGCCACTAAATCCACTCCAGTTAAAGTAAATGGTAATCCACTTAAGATTGCATGAACAAGTAAGAGTGCCATAATTCGGCTGAATGAAAGTGTGTTTGATATGAGTGCAATAATGTGGTCAACTGCATCCATAATTCCATCAGACTTAGCATGAATATACTCTAAAATAAACAATACTGGGACTAGTCCGACTAGATATACAAACGCTGATGGTAACTGATTAAGTGTAAAATGAAATGCTTGCCAATATATTCCGTTCACTCCTACAATGATATTGTAAAGCATGGCGAATATACCCACATAAACTACAGATAATGAAAGAGGGGAGGCCCAAGATGCAAACCCGTGACCATATCTCATGTTTTGATAAACTTTTAATAATACTCCTAATTGAATCATTAGAAATCCTATTATTAGAGCAACAATTAAGAATAATTTTGTTTCATGTAGCGGATTGATTATTGGTATCCAGTTAATTCCTACCTTGTGCATCAGTTCTGGTATGAAATGTTCGTCTCCTAGTAATGATCCAAAGAAGAACCCAAATATCGTTGCTGAAAAACCACAGAAAAGAAGTAATTCCGCACCAGAATAAAGATATCCTGTCATCGATTCATCTGGCTCAATTTTATTCTTCTTTTTCTTATATATCAAGAATCCTGCAACCAATGACAATAAAATTCCATGTCCAATATCTGCAAACATGATACCAAATAAAAATGGAAATGTAAACCTAACAATTGAATAAGGATCAACTTGTTTAGTGTTTGGATGTCCAATACCACCTACAATTCCTCTTACTGCTCCAAATACTTTTCCTCTTTTTGTTATAGCAGGATTGACTAATGGAACTTCAGGATTTTCAGTAATTTTCATCTTGAATGATAAATCTTTCTTGCTTTTATTCAGTTGCATTAAAACTGTTTTAGATGTCCACCCCCATAGAACAATCTTTCCTTCAGATATTTGGCATAGTTCAATGGTGTTTAAGCGATTGCTTTCAACATTAATTAGCTCTTCACAAGCAGTTAACTTATTTATAGCCTGATTCTTAATTTCTAGAAGTTTTTCTTCACTTTCCTTCAATTCTATTTCAATTTCTTTTAAAGTGTCTTTCAATGAAACCTTTCTTTCAACCAGCGATAAATCGTAGTCTATTGCTTGGAAAGAATATTCATTTAAAACACGCAAAATTGCGTTTTCATACTCTTTTAAAGATAGAATTAAGATATTCTTCTCATTAGAACTTGAATCTGTAGGCTCTGAATCCCAGAATACAAGATTATTATCGGTGACTTCACTCAAAAAGAATCTCACAGATTTAAGGTTGGATTTAGGAACAACTCCCAAGTAAGTTACAGTTTGGAAACCACTTTGAAGTAAAACTGCATCAATACCTTTTTCTTTGAGACCTTCTTCAAAAGGTAGAGATAATTTTACCTGGCTTTGTTTCTTCTGAATTTCCTCATAAGAATCAGAAGCTTTTGTGATCTTCTCCTCATTTTCACGCAAGAAATTTTCTATGAAAGCTTTTGAGTGGTCATAATTATCAATAATATCATATTTCTCAGTATTTTGTTCTTTTGTATCTTTTAATTTGAGCATATTTGACAATCGCTTAACTCTTGATAGATACTGACTCAGTTCTTGTCTCAAATTATTAGCCTTCTCTAGAGTACTTCCATCTAATGATCCAATTTTCACTGGATGAACAGCGTTAAGAGAGTGCAAATGAGAAATGAATTGACGGGATGATTCCTCTGGACTCTCCAATCTCACAAATAATGCTTTTTTTGCAAAAAGAAATCCTTCTCCACCTTCACCAGTATGTGGGAGCTGGGGAATATAGCTATCTATTTTACTTTCTTCCGTATCTAATTGCTTTTTAACTAGTAGTTCTTGCTCAGCATCTCTTTCTTTTTTACGCGATAGCGGAACATCTTCCAGTATCACTATGTTACTATCTATTTGTAAAGAATTAATAGTTTCAAAAAAAATGAGGTAATTTTTTGATGTAATCCAACCCCATAAAGTAAAGTTTTTTGATGTAGTACGACCTCTTTCTTCCAGTGTTAGAGTTTTATGAGTTGCTTTTATGAGAGTTAGATAGTACCTAATTTTTTCTGCTAATTCAGTAGAAAACTGTCTAATGTCATCTTCAATTTTTTCTATATCTTGATTTACTTCAGAATGAAGTTTTTCTATTCTTGTTGTCTCTCTTATTTTTTCTATGGATTTTAGAAGTTCAAGTTCAAATTCTGTTTCATTGAAATAATTTTTCCTGAGAATCTCTCCTATACGTTCTTTATAATCAGTTAAAGAAATACACAGCATTACTTTCTTTTCATTATTGTCTGTAGAAGAACTCCAGAAAAAAATTTGACCTGCTGTAACTTCATTTAAGTAAAAGCGTATAATTTCTTCATATCCACTAGGAATTTCTCCTAAAACAGTGAAAGTTTCTGAGCTTGAAGATAATAGATCGATTGAAAATTCGTCATCCAAATTGCTTTGGAATTGTTTCAAAGATGAGAGAATTCTATTCTCTTTTTTCAGTTTTTGTAATTCACTGGATTTTTCTATTATCTGATTTTCGTATTTTTCCAGAAAAACGTCTAAACCCTTAATTACTTCATCATGATTATTAATAGCAACTAAATCCTCTTCTTTTAATGATGAAAGGTCTTCCAATTGAATATTTAGAGCTTTGCTCAACCCCACTATTCTTTCCCATCTGTCCTCCATAATGTCTTTAGTTGTTTGTATTCTTGCTTGCTCTTTAGGACTTTGAGGGTCAACGATTATTTGTTCAAAGATATTAAGAGAAGATATCTTTGTCAATAGTGTATTTGTATTTTTGACTGGTATCTGAACTTTTACTAGTTTAAACTTTGCCATTCATAAGCCACCGATACTCTAACTAATCACGATAGGAGATTTTGGGAAGATTTTAAAATCTTCCTCTCTGGCAGAATGGCTTATTAAAAAAATAGAATCAAACTTATTATCTGATAAGAGAGAACGAATAAACCAAGTTACTTTTCCATAGCCTGAAATAGTAAACTTCTTTCAGTTATTAAAGCCTGTTAAAATAAAAAAAAAGGAGAAAGAAAAGGTTTATTTCTTTCTAAATCTTCGCAATGCTTCCAATGCTGCTAATCCTAGGAAGGATAGAAACACTAATGCTGTAATACCTGTTTCGGTTGGGAAATGAGTCACTAATACTGTATACCCTGCATCCTCGACATAACTAATTGCTAAATCTAAATCGTAGAAGTATGGTTCAAGTGAATTATCGTATCCAACTACTGAATCAGGGATTGCTGTTGTAGCTGGAACACCGAGTCCTTCCAGAATTTGATCAACAATGATTTCACGAGGACACGCATGACTTATAGCTTTACGTAGATATTTAGCTGCTAAAGGAGTACCGAGAGGAGTTAGTTCGCCAGTTCCAATTATTGGGTGTTTCATGTTAACAGACATTTCTTGGTGTGAAGGGTCTTTTACTAAAATTCCCTCGATACCTGCTGGTGTGAAATCATCAATGCCTGGGAAGTATTGTGCATCCAAGATATCGACGGTACCAGTAATAAGCTCTGCAACAGCTGTATCTTTACCTGAAACATATGTTAGATAAAACTCACTTAAGAGTGGAGCAACTCCACCAGATGAAATAGAATCTTGCCAATAGGGATTTGGAACTAGTTTTACAATACTATTAACCGAATCATATGATTCCATCATAAATGGACCACATGATGTTACGAGTGCGTCTCCAACATTTCCAGTAAATGGCACCTCATTAAATATAGCATATCCATAGGCGGAAATTAATGGTTCAATAGTACTTTTGTCAACAATAGCTGATAAACCTAGAATGCTTTCCCATAAGTTAAATACGCTATTAAAATGGAAAACTATCTGCCCACCTGCACTTGGATCTATTATTTCGATCGATGCATTGGTTGGAAACCATTTGGTCAGTGTTCCGTAATTTGAGGAACCTACAGCTGGTGTCATATGAAGTTCATAGGAGTATTTCACATCTTCGGGGAGAACAACACTTCCGTCACTGAACTTAATGTCAGGATCTAAATTAACGGTTACGTTAATTTTATCATTAATCACTTCAGAAACTGTGAAGTTCTTTGCTACTTGAGACTCCCAGACATGACTGTCTGCAGCTCTTTGTACCAAAGCTCCATACACCATCTGCATCCATTGACCATCATAAAATGATTCTTGGACATAGGTGTTGTATTCCTTCAAATCAGCAGGAACCGCATACTTAATTATATGATCATCTGGATCGTCCCAGTTTTCACCTCTTTGTCCACCACTAGCAATTAACAGTGTGTCAATTCCTGTAATCCCTTCCTTGAAACCAAAGAGGGATCTTGGGTAGACTATAGGAATAGAGGGTTGATCTTCCATCAATATAGCTTGTAATTGATGAGCTAAGCTTATTCTTGCAGTTGTATCTAGCTCAGCCATATATAACTCTAATAGCGCATCATAGGTAGGATTACTATATTGATAGTGATTGTCTCCATTAGGAGTGATTGCATCTGTTTCGTATAGACTTTGTAAATTCAAATCTAGTGGCCAGGACCAACCAACGAATAAGATATCATAACCTCCACCCGCGTAAGTTGGAATGTAATCATAATCAATGAAAGGATACGACCAAGTACGAGGGGCAATGTTACCCCATCCTGTCGATTCATGAAAATTGATTCCTATACCAACTTTTGGTAAGGAATTTTCCATTAATATCGACCATTGATTTCTGGCAGCACTAGTATTTGGTGAAAGGAAGTCTATTCTGAAAACAATTTGTGTTTCTACTTCTTGAGCTTGGATCTGACCAATAGCCATTGACAATGTGAATAAAACCATCAGTGTTAATCCAAAAAGTTTTTTCATGTTCATTTTTTCACCACTAGTTTTTTCTCAATCTCACGAGATACTAATCTCACGGGATAAGAAAACATTCTTTAAGACACTTATAAGTATTCGCGAAATAAGAGAACAAGTCTCAAAATGAAATAAATCTTAAGAATGAATCCCCTAACTAGTGATATTTGATGCTTTAACTCTTCTAATAAATATTTTAATTATTGGATTAATGGTTTTCCAATCATTAGATTGTTTTTTTGTGAATTTGCGAGGAATAATTTTTATTTAATTGCTTACATACTTATGATTTGACAAAGACGAAGTTCAAACATTAAAGGAAAATCTGTTGGTTCTAGTAAAAAAGGTAAATAATTGTCTACTTCAAAGATTTGTTCTCAAGTAAAAGATTAAGAGAAAATTATTGATGAATTTCTAACTTCTAAAAAAGAAGAGAAAAAACTGTTAAGAAATGATATTCTGATGAAATTTATTAAACAACAGATTGAAATTTTAGAGATTTCCTCTGTAAATGAAAAATTAAAGGCCTGATAATACTTCCATTGCTTCTGAAACATATCTTTTGATTACTTGCATAGCTAAACCTACATTATGCAAATCTCTACTAGCACCAATCAAAATATATTCATCAGCACTTGCTAGTATTGTAAATCCTTCTTCACCACGAATTAAAACTTGTTCTAAATCTCCATGGGCCAGATTTCCACTTACCATTTTCCCAGTTGCTAATATTGCAGAAGAGACTGCACTTAAGAGATCTGGATCAGTTCCCTTTTCAGAGAAGAAAGCAACTTTTATTCCTTCTGCATTAACAACAGCTAAAGCTTCTAAATCACACCCTAATGAGATTTGTTTCAATATTCTTACCAATTGTTTTTTTTGTGCTGCCGATAAATCAATAGACATTTTTTAACACCAATTTCC
This sequence comes from Candidatus Heimdallarchaeota archaeon, assembly GCA_019057375.1. Classification (GTDB taxonomy): domain Archaea; phylum Asgardarchaeota; class Heimdallarchaeia; order Heimdallarchaeales; family Heimdallarchaeaceae; genus UBA460. The sequence goes on along the minus strand of DXJF01000035.1, from coordinate 39,147 downwards.
TCTACTTTATTTTGTACAATACAATTACTATTAAAGTTATCCAAAGTGCGCAGAGAGAAGAGTTGGAATAACAACATAATAACTATATTATGATTTAATGGAAAGAATTACCTATGGTAAAAATTGGTTTGGGATAAACATTTTTATTATGGAAGAAAATCAACTTTAACATGAAATTGTTGTTTGTTGTAATGGATGGTCTGGGTGACCGTCCTATTTCAGAGTTTGGAGGACAAACTCCTCTTGAATATGCGAAGACTCCGAATATGGATAAATTGGCATCACTTGGGATGAATGGACTTTTGCATGTAATCGGACCGGGGGTTACTCCAGGAAGCGATACAGCCCATTTAGCACTGTTTGGTGTAGATCCTTATGAATACTATACAGGAAGAGGTCCTTTTGAAGCTGCAGGAATCGGATTAGTTGTGAAGGAGGGTGATATCGCTTTCAGAGTAAACTTTGCAACTATAAACTCAGAAGGTGAAATTACTGATAGACGAGCTGGAAGAATTAGAGAAGGAACTGATAAACTAGCTAAACTCTTTGAAGGTATGGAAATTGATGGCATTGAAATCCTATTAGAAGCAGGGACAGAACACAGGGCTGCTTTGATTTTAAGAGGTGAAGGATTGTCCGACCAAGTCTCAGAAAATGATCCTCACGTTGAAGGAAAAGAACCTTTAGAATTCAAACCCCTTGATGAGTCACCAGAAGCAGAAAAAACTGCAAGAGTTCTAACTTCTTTTGTTATGAAGGCTAGAACGTTATTAAATAATGCAGAACTAAATGAAAAGAGGATTGAAGAAGGATTACTTCCTGCAAACTATTTGCTAATTCGAGGAGCAGGTAAAGTTCCAAAATTGCCCAACTTTGAGGAGGAGTACTGCTTGGAAACTGCTTGCGTAGCCGGTGGAGGATTATACAAAGGTGTTGGTAGAATGTTAGGTATGCATATAATTGAAGATTCTCGAATGTCTGGGGGGACAACTACAGATTTATCAGCAAAATTTGAAATCGCTCATAACGCTCTAAATGATTATGGTTTTGTTTTTACTCATGTTAAGGGAACTGATAATTATTCACATGATGGGAAGTATAAAGAAAAAACTGAATTCATTGAAAGAGTTGATAAGGAGTTGTATAGGTTTTTACCTGAAAACTTCGAAGGAGATCTTGTTGTAATGATAACTGGTGATCATAGTACCCCCTGTAGTTTTAAAGATCATTCTGCAGATCCAGTACCAATTTTAATCTATTCACCAGATTGTAGAAGAGATAAGGTAGAGAAGTTTGGCGAAAGTTACGCAGTAGATGGAAGCTTGGGCCATATATTAGGAAAACACATTATGGGTATTGCATTAAATGAAATGAGACTGGTGCGCAAATTTGGGGCTTGAAATAGAAACACAAACGACCTTTTATCAAAGGTCTTTACCGTATTTGCAGTTATTTATTGCAATTATTTCTGTTTCATTCTCTGCAATCATTGTTGTTTACCTAATTGATCGAGGAGTTCCTCCTGCTGTTACAGCTATGTATAGAACTTTTTTTGCAGGTATTGGCGCTTTAATACTCTCTCTTTACAAGAAAAGAATAAAATGGATTGGTGAAAAAACTACCATTAAAAGATATCATTGGATTGTTCTTTCTGGATTATTACTTGCGGTACACTTTGCTACTTGGTTTATTTCTTTGGAATATGTTAACGTAGCTATATCTACAACTTTGGTAGATGCAGTTCCAATTTTCCTTGCCATTTTTGGTTTTATTTTTTTCAAGGAAAAAATAAATGCGATAGGAGTCGTGGGTATAGGTATTGCTTTTACAGGTGGTGCGCTCCTTGCATTTTCTTCTCCAATAGCTGAAAATAGAAATTTACTTTTGGGAATTATGTTCTCTCTAATTGGAGCTTTAACTGTAACATTTTATTTTCTAATAGGTAAGAAAATTCTCCAGGATTCACCTTTGTGGCCATATTTTGCTCTAGTAAACCTTGCATCCGCAATCTTTCTCTTATTTTATAATTTACTTGAAGGATATGAATTGTTTAGATATTCTGCAATTGTTTATCTTCTCTTTATTGTGTCTGCCCTGGGGCCCTCTTTAATTGGTCACGCTACTTACAATTATACTTTAAAAAGACTACCTGCTTTTGTTGTAGGTGTAGCAATTTTGGGAGAGCCAATTGGTGCTACTATACTAGGTGTTTTAATTTTCCCCCTAACTCAAACACCAGAATTAATAACCATCTTATTTGCATTAATTATCCTTGCAGGAATCGTATTAACGTCGGTTTCTCAATATATAAGAATAAAAAAATTTAGAAGAAAAGAGAAAGAAGAAGATGAATCAGATTCTATTCTCTCTTAGTAACTCTTCTAATCTATTCATTGCAATGTCTATTTCTTCAAGAGTTGGTAAATAAACCATTCTGAATCCATCATTTCCAAAAGGACCAAATCCTGATCCAAATACTGTTAAAATGTGTTTCTTTCTAAGATAGTCAAAGACAAACTCTTTATCATTTTTCCATTTGAACTGGTCCATTGATATCATAGAAAAGATATAAAATGCTGCTTCTGGTTTGTTTACAACAATTCCATCCATTTCTGAAAGTCTATTGTAAATTAAATCTCTTCTTTCTTTTAGTATTTTAATAGTTTCTGGAAGATAAGAGCTCTGATCTTGTCTTAGAGCTTCAGCTCCTGCTTTTTGCAAAGGTGTTGAAGCACATAGTCTAAGTCTTGTTAGTTTGTTCAATCCATCCCATGGTTCTTCTATTGTTCCCAGGGGATCATGAATATATGCATATCCTAAACGCCATCCTGGTGCAAGGAAAACTTTACTGAAGCCATTGTAAGCTATCACTGGAACGTCTTTTGCTACTTCAGCCGTTGCAGTATGTTTCAGACCTTCATCCAGAACAAGTAAGTCATATGTTTCATCTGAAACAATACATGCATCGTATTCGCCAACTATGTCTACTATCTCTTTCAGTATTTTTTCAGGATATACTGAACCTGTGGGATTATTTGGTGTATTAAGAAATACTAGTTTTGTTCTGTTGTTCATTAGGGATCGTATGTGATCGGGATCCGGATAATAATTATCTTCAACAACTGTCTTGTAATATTGCATATCATTTCCAAATATAGTGCCGTTACCAGAGTAACTGGGGTAATGAATGCCTGGAATTAGTATCCTATCTCCAGGGTTAGTGAATGACATCAGAGTCATTTGAATACCTTCAGATACTCCAGCTGTTGCTATTACTTCATCAGCTGTCACCCCAACGTCATATTTTCTGTTTTCATAGTCAGCAATTGCTTCTCTAAATTCTAGAATTCCCCGAGAATCTGCATAATAATTATAATTTTCCTCTTCGACATAACGAAGTGGTTCTGTCAAAATTTTAGGAGTTTTAAAACCATATTTTATTGGGTCCCCAATGTTAAGTTTAATGATCTTATGCCCTTTAGCTTCAACTTCATTTGCTGCAACAATTACATCTCTAATTGCATAACTAAAACCTGCTGTACGGTCTGATATTTTCATTTTGGATATCCTCTATTATTTTAAGGAATCTTTGAAAAAATAAAATTATTGGTTTGAACTTATCGAATAGACACATTCAAAATGATTCAATCTAGTTATGCACTATTTCCCAGATATTACATCTATAAATAAAACAGAATTATCAATTTCTACTAAATACTGGGTGTTATGTTTGCCGGCAATATCTAGTTGTAGCTTTTGTAGTGGTCCAGCACAATACTATTGTAAATCATGTAAGAGAAAACTTTGTACTGAACATATTCATATTTCAAATACAGTATACTTCTGCTCAACCTGTGAAACTGAGAGCCTTGACTCAAAATGTCAAAAGTGTGGCTCAGCTACAGAATTTTCCAGAAATGAGCCTACTAATAGCTGTGAATGGTGTAAATCAATAGATGTTGAAGATGGACTTCTTTATCATCAACAACTTCCACATCTGATATTTTCTTCATTTACTCTGTTGAACAAGAAGCTTGCTCAAGTGTGGGATCTTACTCAGAAATATCTTGAAATTGTTAAGAACGTCTTTGAAATGAGAAAAGCGAAAATTATGCTTTTTGGAGATGTGGAAGATGAAATTACTTTACTTAGAAGTAAAATTTCAATATTCATTGATCAACTTGTTAAATTTGAAAATGATACTTTTGCAATGGTTGATGAGAAACTACGTGCAATCGGTTATATGAGATTTACAAACGTGGATAACATAGAAAGAGGGGAAGAAATCCTTAATTTACTTCAAAATCGATTAGATTTACTTGATACAACCATAAAGTCAAAGTTTAATGAGATGAATGAAGATTTCCAAACCCTTAATCAAAAAGTAGATTTTCTTGGTTTTCAATTTCGTTTATTAAGTAAGATTCATCATCTTCTACCTGAAGACAAAGAAGAACATCTAATTTCTATTCTTCCACGGATTTGGCTAAAGAAGAATAGTAAATTCCCAAAGAAATATCTTGTTGTTCTGACTAGTAAAAATTTATACTTACTCCGAGAAAAGGGTCTGTTTAATGTTAGGTTAAAAACAAAAGAGACTATAAGCTTGTCGTATATTATAAACAAGCAATATGTTTCCAGATTATTAGCTCGCAACATGTTTCGCTTCAAAACCAGATTAGATTCATATTCGTTTCTTGGAAGAAATGAGAGTCTTGAACAATTTATGATTTATTTTGAAATCATCGAAAATTACATCGATTATTCAATTCATAAATCCTCAATAATTGAAGACCTCAAGTACTATTCACTCACCATTAATGAATTAAAAACCAACATACAAAGAAATGTAAGTCACCTTCGTGCCTATTTGCTTAACAAACGTGAATTAAAACGTGAATTATACTGGAGAGAAGGACAAGATGCGAGATTCAAGAAACTGTTTGAGCAACTACTAGCTGTAGAACGAAAGATACATCGATTAAATGAAACCAGAAGGCATGGATCTCGAGGTACCAAAGGTATAGATGGATTATTAAGAAAACTAACCAGCGAACATCATAGGCTCAAACGACATTTAGATGATATCCAAAGAAAAAGTGAAGAATTTGATGACATGTGGGAACTTTGAGAATTTAATATGGTTCTTATCCTCTAATTCTTCCATACTTTAAGAAATTCAGGCATTATCACAAATTTTACAATGGGGATGCTTAACCATTTAGGATCTGTTGCATCATTAGAGAATTCAATTGTTTCATTTGTTGCTGTTTTATATCTTATGAATGACTTTGTAGGCATTTCTTCTTCATCAGTCCACACAATTATTGGAAGTGCATTAAGTTCGTAATATCCTAGACTTGTGTTAAAAACGAAATATATTGCCCTATCGACTTCCTCAAAATGACCAACATATCCTGCAATTCGGTCTGGTCCAACACTGGATATGACTAATCTGACCAAATCCTTCAAAGATGCTAGTTTGATTCCAGCTGGTGATTTTAGATTTTTAGTATTCTCTGCCATAATAATCACAAAAAAGGATAGTAAAGAAAGGGAATTAGAATACAAGTAGAATAGCTACTAGTAGACCATAAATAGCCACAGCTTCAATCAACACTATGAAGAGAAAAGCTTTTCCGAATACTTCAGGTTTTTCCACAATAGCACCTATGGCTGCACTTCCTGCCATCCCCATTGCTATAGCGGCAGCACCTCCGGCTATACCAACTGCTAGAGCTGCACCGAGTGGTGTTAAATCTGCAGTTTGAGCCAAAGCTGTTTCTGAAGCAAGAATCACTAAACTTGTTATTATTGTCAATAATGCAAAATTTCTTTTAGATTTCTTCTGAAAACGCATATAATTACACCTATTTTATAAGGTCAGTTACCGTAGGTCAATTTAAAAATTTCGGAAAGACAGCAAATCACATTTTGAGTTAAATTAAATTATGAAACAATACATATAATAACCACGAAAGCTTAAATATCAATATACTATAATTGAAAGCAGTGATTTAGATGTTCCGTGACTTTATGGGTTGGCTTTTGGGTACAAAAAAGAGTCCTCGTGATCATATAATTAATCTTCGATTAACTGTAAGAAGATTAGAAAGAGCACAAAGGAAACTTTCACGAGATGAATCCAAGATGCAGTTGAAAATGAAACAAAACATCCAACGTGGAGATTTGGAATCTGCAAGATTATTTGCTACTGATATTGTACGCAATAGAAGATGGGAATTTGGTTATCAAAAGTTAGTTTCGCGTATGAATGGTCTTATCTTTAAATTAGAACGATCTGATACTGCAGCAAGTATGGCTGAAGAAATGCATGGTATTGCTTCTGCTTTACGAACCGCAAATGCTCAATTACAGATTCCAGATTTAGATCGAGTTATTCAAGATATGGAAAGTTCTATTGATGGAATCGAAGAGTCAACAGGAACCATTGAAGATGGTATTGACGATTTACTGGTAGCTGATACAGATCCAGCTGAAGTCGATAGATTAATTGAACAAACAGCTGCTGAATTAGGTGTTTCCACTCAAGCTGGATTACCAACTGTTGGTGTAGTGCAAACAGATGATTTAGAGGATGAAATCCAGAAATTAAGAAGAAGAGAAGAGGATTAAAAGGTGAATAAAAATGGTTAAGAATTGGCTTTTTGGAAAAAAGAGAAAAGAAGATGCTGATGCATTATCTACTCTCAAAGGACAGCAAAACAGATTACAAGCAGAAGCTAGAAATCTTGAAAGACAATCAGATGAACAGAAAATCTTAGCCTCAAAGATGCTCAAAGCTGGTAATAAAGCTGGAGCAAGACAAGCTCTAAAAAGAAGAGCAGTTTTCATGAAAAGGCTGAACACAGTTCATAACACAGGAATGAATCTACAAGCTCAGATAGATAGCATACAAACAGCTACTTCAACAGCAGAGACTGTAAAAGCTATGGAACTTGGTACTAAAGTTGTTGGAGAGAAAATCAAAAGCGTTTCTCCTGAGAGAACAGAACATGTTATGGATTCTGTAATGGAACAGAGAGATCAAATTGAAATGATGACCGAAGCTCTATCTGATCCAAGCTTATCTGAAGGCATTCTAGATTTTGAAGATGATGCGGCTATTGATGAGCAGTTAGCTCAATTGGAAGCTGAGATGGATTTAGGTACAACAACAAGTTTACCTGATGTTAGTGGTCTTCCTTCAACTCCTGTTGGAACTCCTGGTGACAAAGAAGAAGATACATCAGAGCTTGAAGATGAGCTTGAGGGATTAAAGAAGAAAATGAGTGAAGATAATTAGTTCTTCCTCTTTTTGTATTTTTATTTTTGTTAGTTCTTACAATCCGTACAATGAAATTTATCAATTTGGTATGAAACAAAATGAAACATTTTATATTAGATAAATGGAATAAATAGATAGAGGTTGTGAATCACGTGTCTGCTCAGGGATTAATAGATCATGCAAGAGATTTTGCAGTCAAAGCCTATTCCTTTGATAAAGAAAAAAACTATAGCGAAGCTATTCCACACTATTTAGATGCTGCTGAAGCTTTAATGAAAGCCATAAAATTTGAAAGAAACCCTCAAGTTGCTCGTTCTCTTAAGAAGAAAGCCAATATGTACATTAGTAGAGCAAAGGAATTAAGGGATCTTTTAGAGAAGAGAAAAGAAAGGAAATCCACTGCAGGAAGTGATGATGAGGAAGAAAAACTAGAAAATGCTATATCTGATATAATCGTTACAGAGAAACCAAATATTACTTTAGAAGATATAGCAGGTTTAGAAACCGCAAAGCAAACCTTGAGAGAAGCTATTGTTTTACCTCTGATGAGACCTGATTTATTCTCTGGAGCAAGAAAACCTTGGAAAGGTATTTTGCTTTTTGGTCCTCCTGGTTGTGGTAAAACTCTTTTAGCAAAAGCAACAGCAGCTGAAGTAGAAGCAACTTTCTTCAACGTTAGTGCATCCTCAATCATTTCAAAATGGCTTGGTGAATCGGAGAAATTGGTTAAACAGCTTTTTGAATTAGCAGATGAAAAACAACCCAGTATTATTTTTATTGATGAAGTTGATGCTTTAGCCGGCGCCAGAGGTGGAGAACATGATGCAATGCGTAGAGTTAAAACTGAGCTCTTAACATCAATGGACGGACTATCGAGTTCCGAAACTGACAGAATAGTTACTGTAGGTGCTACCAATATGCCTGAATCTATAGACGGAGCATTCAGAAGAAGATTCGAGAGAAGAATTTACATTCCTTTACCAGATTTACCAGCTCGTTCAGCTATTTTTCTTTTCAATACCAAGGGTGTTGAACTAGCTGAAGATGCTGATTTCGAAGTTCTAGCAGAAATTACAGAAGGTTATTCAGGTTCTGATATTGCAATGGTGTGTAGAGAAGCAATCATGACTCCAATCAGAGAACTTGATATGGCTGGAGCTATTGAAGATACTTCAGTTGCTGCCCGGGCAGTAACTCAAGGTGATTTTCTTGAAGCAATTGAATCAATCAACCCCTCTGTAAGTGATGATGAAATGGAAAAATACGATAACTGGAATGAAGAATTCGGCAGCACATGATTTTAGAGGTTAAATCCATGTCCACCACTGAGAAGAAGAAGCCTAAGAAGGAGAAATCATCTGAAATAGATTTAAAAAAATTAAAAGATGAAAAAGAGATTTCAGATGAGAAATTAAAACTAATTGAAGCTAGTATTAAAGGTTTGGAGATTACAGCTGAAGAATTAAAAGCTACTCTGCCTGTTGATGCTATTTTTGTAAAAGAAGATCTCTCTAAAGATCAAAGGGCTATGCTTGAATTAGAATTTGAGGAAGAACTTCCAGAATGGGTAAAAAGGCCATGGATGTATATCAAACCTAAGAAATCTGATCAAGTTGAATCATGGCTCCAGAGTTGGTCTGCTATAGTATTAGATTACTCACGTATTTTTGTTATTCATATATTTAACATTAATGACTTGAGAAGTGTTCACCCCTTCAATAACAAGAAATTAGGTAAAAGATTAACACTTGGACAAGTAAGAAGTATCATTGATCATTTGGTTCATCAGAATATTGCTCGTTGGCTAGATGAAGAAACAAAAACAAGAGCTCGTATTTATTGGAAATCAAATGAAGAATGGGCGGATTCATTATTAGACTTCATGATAGATACTGGAAGGGTGGTTGAAGTACACTCGCTTTACGATTTAACTCAAATGGACCAAAAATGGGGGGATTTACCAGCCGATGATCTTATTATTGTATGTGAAATGCTAATAGAACGTAAAGTTGCTCGTTGGTTAAACAAAGAAAAAACAATAATTCAGTTTGAAGCTGATAAAGTGTTTTAATTGACCTTTTCTATAACTATAATCCCATTAGACCGGGGAACCAGTATTTTACTCCTTCAGAATAGCTTCGGTCAACTCGAGCTATGCTATTTTCTTCAAAGAATTTTAAACTTCTATCTATTCGTTCTTCAGTCCAACTTGTTCTCATGAGTAAATCTTCCTTTGTAACAAAACCAACTCTGGAAGCATAATTTAGAATAACATCATGGTCTAGACTAAACTCAACAGGAACAAATTCAACAATCTTCAATCCTGAATCTAACACTCTATATGGTGGTATTAATTGAGTATTGATTAATTTCTCCAAGGATCGATACATATCATCAATTGAAACCATCCTCCCAGGACGAGTTTTATTTAGCTGTGTGAATAGTTCTCCGATGGCCATAATTCCACCGTTTTCTGATATCATCTGTTGCCCTATTTCAAGAATTTCATTAGCTAATACGTCAAAGAAGCCCTTTCCAGTAAGTTTATCTTTGAGAGTTGGAGTTTCTTTCCAGTCAAAACGTCCAATTTCGGTGGGTAATCCTAATTCTTCTCTCAGATTTGCTAATTTATCATAATAATCTTTGTTTTCAGAGATTTTATCACCGTATTTTTTCTCAAACTTTTTCAGTTGTTTTTTGACTTCGCTAATATTATTTACCATCTGTTCTAATTCTTTAATCATTAGCTCTGCCGCTTTTACTTGAAAAGCTGACTTAATTTTAATCTTTTTTTCTATATCTCTTAAACCCACTTCTATCTCCAGCTTTGTTATTGTCTAGGACTTATTTATATCTTCTCAAATTAATTGATTAAATGATTATTATATAGTGTTTGATAATTCTAAAAGCCATTTCTTTATCTTTTCAGTTAAAGAGCTACTCTCCCTTGGTGAAAGAAAAGCTGCAAGTTTGTTTTTATATTTGTTAAAATATGAATTATAGATATTCATCATTTCTTCATGGATTTGCTTCCCTTCTTCTCCTAAATTCTTAATTTCGTATGAAATATCTTCTAATTCCTCAAGAATATAGCCCACATCTATCTTAATCTCTATCATGTTGATTAATTCAAACATTTCTTTTCGAATGTTAACAAATATCTCGTTAATAGAGCTAGTTCTTTCCAAGTAATTCACCTAGTAACTTATCTTAAAGAATGGAAAGAAAGGGATCTAGAAATTTTCAAGTCTTTTGTTGATATTAAAGTTCTTTCAATACTCTTCGAAAGTCATTTAACCAACGAGCTGCTTGAAATTCTAATTTTTCGCAATCTTCTTCTTTAATGATCTCCTGAGGTTTATATTTTCCTATAATTTCACGCCAATTATTCATATCTCCAATAACCCAATGGTCTTTTGGTATTGAAGGAAATGTTGTCAGAATGTGAATCATTTCTTCGATGTCTGCAATTATGAGATCTGCTCTAGCTACTGATCTTAATCTAGTTAAATCAATAAGTTCAATCGCAGATGAAACGAAATCAGCTGTTTTAGATGGGATTTTCTTGAGGGTATCAAATGGAATTGAGCTGGTATCTGCAGTTTCTTCCCCTTCAACAACCATGAGTTGTTTGATTCCCTTTTGATATCTATTATTTAGATTCTCTCGTTTCACAAAATCATCTAAATTAAAGCCTATTTTTTCTAATTCTAATCTTGTTTTGAAAATTCCTCTAATGAGAGCACGAAGTTGTTTTCTATAAGCAATTTGCTCAATTTCACTTTTTTCGTAACTTCTAACTAAATTGTCTAAAGTTGCAATTGAAGCAAACAGATCAGCTTCCAAATTCAATATTTTTTCTTCTGCTTTTGTCATGTCACCACTTGAGCTACTTTTAACTTGAGTGAGTTGTTTCTCAGCTATAAAACCTTTTTTAGTATATCTTTTATGTAATTTGAGGAAATCAATATTGGTCATATCACCATCTTCAAATTTTTCCTGTACTATTTCTAGAGTATCTTGAATAGCTAATGATTCAGCTCTCAAATCTTCATCTAATGATATAGAAATCTCTTTAGTTCTACTCTGTACAGCCATTCCGCCTTCTTTCAATAGAGCTTCTCTTTCTTTTTCTATATCTCTGGAAACATGCTCTATTTTATCTTGATAATTGATAATTGTTTTATCTAAAGAGCGTCTTTCTTCCTCAATTCTTGGATCTACACTTGCGAAAGAAGCTTGAGGTATTGTCTTTACAGGAATTGTTGCTCTAGGCAATGTTAAAAATCTTTGTTCCCCTTTTGGCTTCTTGGTTTTTGTCTTGTATGTTTTAGCTGGAACATTGATGAAAAGTTGTTTTATATCAATCATAACCTGATAAATATGATATCTAGGTTCCCATTCTGCAAGAAGACGCATACTTAATGTGCTATCTTCATCCACATTAGGGTGATTTACTTTAGGAGTAATATCAACAAATGGAGGAATTTCAGGGAAACCATCCTGAATGTAAATGTTGGCAAAAATTGGTATTTCAGTACCTTCTATTGTTCCAACATAGCCTTTCCATTGTTTTAAATTACCTCTAACGGGTTCAAAATTTATTTGTTTATCGAATACTAATTGCATTTCATTTGCAAGATGGAAATCGTCTGTGGTAATTTTGTTCACCTTTCTAATTATATCTCTAGATAATTTGATACCAATCAAAGTTTAAAAAATGTTGCATTTGAAAAGCGAAAAAAGCCATATTACTCAGATAATTGTAATACTATTTTGATTGGTTGGGCTAGATTCTTGTCTAGAACGAATACAACAGACTTTTTAGAATTCAGCGCATCCTCAAGTAATGCTTCAACTTCTAACAATTTTCCTCGCACCATTAAGTCTGGTTTTTCTAATCCATAAGTCAACATTAATCTCATTCTGAGTTCTTTTACAGTTTCAGTTGGAAGCGCTACAAACTCGATTTGTTCTAATTTATACATCTCTCCACAAGTTGGACATTCCTTTGATTTTCTTAGTTCTAGAATTGTAGTTGCATTATGAAGACCATCATAGAAGAGATAGTTTTCCAATTTATCACCTAGTTCCAGAATTAGCTTTAATGCTTCCTGAGCCATTATTCCCCCAATAATTGATGATAATGTAGCAACAGCTGGTAATGGTGGTTCTGCATCAATTTCTTTCCTCTCTTTTTTCCTTTCTTTCCCAAATGGAGTGCATGCTTGAGCTAACTCTTCGTCTGGTACCAAAGGCTGGCATTCAAAACACGCTGTTTCATATGGAATAATTACTTGTGCATTACCCAAGAAAGCAAACATACCACCCATAACAAGTGGTTTTTTCACTCGAATAGCCATCGAATTGATCCATCTTCTTCCAATAAAAGTATCTAAACAAGCCACTATAACATTTGCTTGCTCATAAACTGTTACTGAAACATCTTCCATCTTTTTATGATAAAAATCAATTTCGATAATAGGATTTATTTCTTTCAATCTTTGTACAGCTGTTTCTGATTTTGATTTACCAACATCCTCATCTTTAAACAATAATTGTCGATTCAGATTCGAAACTTCTATTGTATCAAAGTCAATAATTGAAAGTTTCCCTATTCCAGAAGAGACAAGTACAGTTGCTACATAGCTACCTATTGCCCCAACTCCCACTAGAACAACAGAACTATTGTCAAGTTTTAGTTGATCCCATCCGGGAATAAGTTGTTGTCTTGAGTAGCGCTCATCTCCATCCATTTAATGAACTCCTTGAATGACTCACATAGAAAGAACTGATATAAGTTTCTTTTTACTATCACACTGAAAACAACGAGAAAATCTATAAAAAGAGCTTTTTATGAAAGAAATTAAATTAAAAGAAGTGGTTAGATAAAACTAAAGTCCACCTTTAGTTCTAGCAATCAGATAACATTTATCGCCATCCATCATTCCTGTTTGTTTTAGTATTTCACTGTCATCAAGTTGCTTACCATGAAAAACTATAATGACGGTGTTAGCAGGAATTTTCTTCTTTTTAGCAACTTCTCTCTTTAATTGAGCAACTGTTGAATGTGGATCAACATCTAAATCTATTTTTCCTCCACCAATTGCTGTTACTACGGTTATTCTCACTTTTGTTCACACCTAAATCTTTCTAAATTTCTATTAACATATTCATTCTTAAAGCTTACCAAATTATTCTGCGTTTTTTGAATTTGTAAAAGCTTAAAGTTTTGGGGAATTAATAAGTTGTCTTCTTTTCCTTCTCTCCCTTTCTTTTTATTGTTATAGAGGAAGGGATTCCTTCAATCTCTCGTTCTAACTTTTTGACACCCAATCTTGATATCTGTTTTCCCTCAAGAAAACCAATCTTAATCATATATAACACGTTTTTGAAAATCGTTTCTGCAGTTGGTTCTTTAGATAGATTCTCATAGAGATTAATCCAATAATCATAAGCATCTGGGGCCAAAAAATATTCCATTAACGCCAATTTATCTTTCTCTTCTATACTTGCTGGAGATTCTTCTGCTTCTTTCAACTCTTCCATTCGCTCTTTTCTTTGTTCAGCAATCTGCATTAATTCTTTTGCTTTTCTTTGCTTAATTTTCTCCAGTTCATCATCAGTTGTCATTGGCTATCTTCATCACAAAGCAAGGAATCAAGTTATTAAACTTATTTTTTTATCACTTAAAGCAGTCCTAAGATTTGTTTATAGGTAAATGTTTCTCAACAGGTAGGAATCTCGATAAAACATTAAATTTTTCTGCATATTTTACTCCACACTTCATTCCATTTGATCGCCGATTAACATCTAACCAATCATCAACTTGTTGCCAATTATAGAAATCACCGTAAAGTTTAGCTACTTCCTTAACTTTCTCAAAAGAGGTAGTTACATCTATGTAAATTGTTGGCAGGGGTGATACTTCCTCATGGTACATGAAGAATGGAATGTGAAGCGGAGGTCTATAAGGTTCTAGCGGCTCTGTTATTTTTGGAATACGTGCATATGTGATTGCATCATAGAGTATTTGAGCTGTTCCTCTGTGATCTGGATGTCTTGTGTTCATTGACCATGTTACTACTGCATCTGGTTTGACCTCAGCTATCACTTTAGCCATTTTCAGTGCACTTTCTCTTGTAGCTCTCACAGATGTATCCCCATATCCTAGAAAAAGAGTTTCACAACCAATTATCTCCCCAACATCTTTCCCTTGTTTTTCTCTGATTTCTTTCACTTCAGAAAAAGACATGCCGTTAAAATGTGAAGCCATTTCACCACTAGTTGTCCAAGCCAGCACAACTTTATCTCCCTTCTCAACATGATTAACTAAAGTACCTATACACCCAATTTCGTCATCAGGGTGTGCTACACATGCTAAAATTGTTTTTTTTCCAGTATTCATTGAGATATCTTACCTTTTGAGTTTTTAAATTTCTTCTTTTATTAATTTTAATTTTTATCACTTTGGATTAAGTGTCTTGCCAAAAAATACTTTAAATAATCAAAACAAAACATAACAGACAAGAACGCTTTGTCTTGAGGTTACCTTAATGTATGATGAACATAGAACTCAAAAAGTTGCTCGAATTATTGAAATTCCTATTCCTATTGAGTTTTTCGATATGTTGCAGGATTTGGTTTCATACTATGGGAATAATGATAAAGCAGTTTTAGAGTCTATCAAGGCACATCATAAAGAAATGTTCGGCTCATTTGATGATTTTAGAACACAGATTGCGTCAACAGTCTCCAGAGGAGTAAAAACAGTTTCTGGGATAAATACTCCTGTTACAGAAGGTAGATTAGCTAGAATCATTGAGAATGGTAAGAAATTTGAACAAAAAACCCAGAAAGAAATTGAAAAAGTGGATAAATTACTTGATAAACTTGAAAATATTACTGTTTTTAAGGAGTTGAAAGAAGAAATCTCTTCAATGAAAAATATGATTGAGAGAATACAATCTACAGGAGTAATCACACAAAGACCTAGAGGTCCCAAAGCAGATCTTTCTTCCTTGGAAATAGGAATTGCTGATTCGGTAACGGGATCAATATCTCCACCAGAAAGACCCTTGCTTGATACAGTTCTAGATAGTATGCTTTTTTTTGATGATGAAGAATTAGCTGAAGATTCTGAAGAAGAAATCAAAGAAGAAATAGAGGAAAATTAATTTATTTTTTTGATTGATTGACTAATAAATGTGCAATGTTATTAAAAGCTTCTTCTACATGATTTCCAGTTAATGCACTTGTTCTGATACTATAGTGGCTTTTTATTTTTGTGTGAACTTCATCATATTCCTTTTTTGAAACAGCAATTTGATTTTTTAAATCTTCTTTATTACCAACAAGAACTTTGATAACATCTTTTCCACAGTTATCTACAAATTCTTTTTCCCACTTTTGAACATCTTTGAGAGTTGCAGCTCTTGTTAAATCATAAACTAATAATGCTGCTCTTGCTCCTTTATAGAATGTGTGTCGGATGAAACGAAACCTTTCCTGCCCTGCTAAATCCCAGATAGAAAGAGCAACCCTTGTTCCATCTTCTAAATCTATGTGTTTTTCAGACGGTTCCATGCCAATAGTCATAAGATAGGAACTATCAAATCTATCGTGAACAAATCGTTGTACTAAGCTTGTTTTACCAACAGCTGCTGACCCTAACAATAGGACTTTGTAGTTGTAATCGGGTTGAATTTTACTCATTTTACTCCTCTTCTAGTAATTTAGTTACTCTTTCCAAATCCTCTATGAGACTATCTAAATAGAACTTTTCAAAACTACCTTCAGCCCTGTCAATTGTACTTAGAGAGATACAGAGATCTTCAATGGCTTCTTTGTGTTCTTTTTCTTGTTGTGTTGGTAAATAGCTCTTTATTTTTCTTAGAACTTTCTTTGCCATTCCTGAAGTAAGTTTACGATTAATTGTACCTTTTTGATAAGCTTGTACTGTAGAGCGCATCCATAAGGCCACATTGTACAAATTGTCAATCTCATCGGGAGGGGAAATAGTGGTCATTACAACTAAGAAAAGTTTACAAGATTAATATAATTTGTGTTGAATGGGATTAAAAGAAAACAGAAGAAAAAAAAAGAGGGATAAAAACCCTCTCACTCTCCCTATATTTGCGGAGCCTAAGACTCCAGCATAAACCTAAGCTGTTTGACTAACTTGAACTTTTTCTCCTACGAGAAACTCAAAGTTGTCACGTATTGCAGGATCCAAGTAATAGAATACACTACGCATATCTGATAAATTGGACATTTTCTTAAGGATTCCTTTCTCAAGCAACCTTCTAATACCGTAACGAACAGTCCTTTCAGGTTGGTTTACTGACCCAAGGATTTGCTTCTGAGTCATAGGACCGCTTACATCTAAGACTTTAATTATGTCTTCTCCACCGCGTGGAAGTTTTCGTCTTTTCATTTTTTACACCTTTTTTGATGTTCAACCACTTTGAATGGTTGTCTTACTCTTTAGAGCTCGTCTAAGAGTCGAATTTTGTTAGCGATACTGTTTCCTAACGTTAACCCTTATAAAGTTTTGGGAGGTCCAAAACGGCTTTCTTACGGGGTTTTGGACACTTTTCTATGTATCGCCAATACGTATACAACATTATCGGTTAAAAATGTGAATTTACCCGTTTCTAATGTTCTAGTGATAATATATGCCCATTTTCACTTATATAGTTTTCTCAAAAAGGTGCAAAAAAAGATAGATTTATATATCACACTTTGACTTTTTTGCGTTTTTCAAGGTAAAAAATGTCGAAATGCATAGTATTGTACATAATATTCTCTACTGTGTTAAATTATTCTTTTCTAATTGTTTTATGTAATTCAGTTAAACTTAAAACCGTCTCATCTCTCTTTAGTTTGTGACTGAATTTAAAAAAAGGCATCTACTGTTGATCTATGGTTCTGCTTATGTTATAATTGCTTTTATCTTGACTTTTCTCTTCACTGCAATTATTGGAGAATGGACTTTTAGTGATTTTATGTTGAACTTCAGCATGTGGGGGATTATTTGGATTGTTTCAATGTTTGGTTATCCAATGTTCTTTTTAGATGCAGGTCCCACTACTCTTTCTATGGATCCCGCTTTTTCCGTACTAGCTTATTTCATAATAATAGCTGGTTTATTTATAACATATCAACTCCATGTAAAACTCCTTGAGAAAAAACTGAGTAAGCAATTAACTATATCCAAAATACTAAATATGTATTTTCCTGCTAAGAAGGCTTCAACAGCAAAAACAGGAGGAAAAGAAAAATGAGGTATGATTATAGAATCTTCTCCAAAAATATTTATGGAATAACATCTGCCATTTTCTGGCTTTTAACATCTTTCCTTTTTGCTATAGACATAATTCATTTCTTTAAACTCTATTCTCATCTTAAGCAATTCAAAATAACTAGTTTGACTAATTATTCATATGATCTTAATCCAACTTTAACTTTAATACTAGTTATAGGATTAATCTTCGCATTAGGAACTTTACTATTCTTTGGAAACCTTGTCTATCTAACTTATAGAAAACCAAAAAAACTCTATACTTTCATATTTCCTTTAATTACTATACTCTTAGTACTAGCTGCAATCATGCCTTTAACACAGTTCGCAACTGATTTAGTGTTTCAAATACCAGAACCTCTGCTAACGGATTCCGTTCTTGGCACAATGTCCAATGATCTCTTCATCCACATAAATCGGAATCTACCTTATGATTATGCAGTCTTTTGGATGCAATTTATATTACCAATAATAGCATCTATTTTCCAATATTTAGGAATTAACAAAATTGATAAAGATAGAGCGGATAAGTAACAATCTAATTTTCCTTTTCTTTCATGTCAGATGAAAAACTTAATCTAATCTTTGTTTTACAGAAGCATGTGTCATTCAAAATAGGTTTTCTAGTCAATCCTATTGCAGGGATAGGTGGAAAGAAAGGCTGGAAAGGAACTGATTTAATTGACGTTGCTTGGGAGTATTTTGAGGGTGGGGAGAAATATTCCTTTGAAAGAGTGAAAAAAGCACTCTCTTCATTATCGTCCTCGTTACCTCTTAATTTTTATTACTGTGATAATCCAATGGGAGCAGAAATATTGGAAGAATATCCTTTCGAGAAAGTTTTGATTTACACTCCTTCTGAAGATAGAACTGCAGCTCAAGATACTCAAAAAGCTTGCCAAATTTTTCTAGAAAATGAAGTTGATTTGATACTCTTTGTAGGTGGTGATGGAACAGCTAGAGATGTTGCATCTGTAATCACTGACAAAATACCTACTTTGGGAATTCCTTCTGGAGTAAAAATGTTTAGTGGATGTTTTCTCTATCATCCTCAAGACTTAGGCGAAATCATGGTTGATCTTGTTGCAGATGAGCTAGTAATAACTGCGGAAGATGTTATGGATGTGAATGAAGCATTATTTAGAGAAAATAGAGTACACGCTACTCTATTCGGTCATTTAATGGTTCCTCAGAAAACTGGGTTAATACAAGGAGGAAAGATCTCATCATCAGTAACCTCTGTAGAAACTTACGAAGTAATGGCACTTGAGCTTAAGGAAGAACATTCAATTAATACTGGAATAGTTGTATTAGGAACAGGAAGTACTATTTATCACGTGATGAAAGCAATGAATATAGAGAAAACCTTGTTGGGTGTAGATCTCTTTGAGGATGGAAAAATAGTAAATAGAGACATTAATGAAGCATCGCTATATGAACTTACAAAAGGAAAAGATATTAGTATTATACTTACACCAATCGGTGGTCAAGGCTTTCTTTTGGGTCGTGGGAACCAACAAATAAGTTCTAGAGTTTTATTAAATGCTAAAAATTTCAAATTTGTAATCCTCTCTTCAGAGCAAAAACTAGAAACTATAGACCAACTGGAGCTAGATCTTGATTCTCCAATAGATATTCCGGATATAAGAAATGGTTATGTAAAGGTTCTAACAGCATATCATCAATATAAATTAACAAAAATTAATGTTCAAAACACTGATTAAATTTCCTCGTAAAATCGCATTTTCAGTGCATGAATATCATCAT
Source organism: Candidatus Heimdallarchaeota archaeon (assembly GCA_019057375.1). Classification (GTDB taxonomy): domain Archaea; phylum Asgardarchaeota; class Heimdallarchaeia; order Heimdallarchaeales; family Heimdallarchaeaceae; genus UBA460. The sequence continues at coordinate 19,789 of DXJF01000035.1, read as the reverse complement.
CATAGTCTCGTTTTATTAAATCTGTAGAGCGATGGAATTCTGTTACTTGTATGGTCTTTCTAACTTCTGGGATCTTTTCTATAACCTCTTTTTTGAATCTCTCTTTTGATTCCTCTTTCTCTAATTGGTTGTGAATCATATTACTAAGAATTAATGCTTTTTCGATGAAGATAATAGCTGGAAAACAGACATCATAAACTGAAGCTCTTAGTTCCTCATTTATACAGATTTTCAGTGATCTAGCCAAATCTGGAAGGATAACATTATCGAAGATCATTGCTTGACTTTTTTCATTTTCAAGATAGTCAAGTAATTGAATTAAATTACCCTTAAGTTCAGGTCCAAAAATTCTGAAATTTTTTGGTTTGAGAGATAACATATTGTAATCATCATAAGCTGGTGGTTCAATCTGTTTTACCTCAGTTTCTTCTGGAGTAGATTCCTCGATAACTATTTTTTCTTTCTTCTTAGTTTTTTTCTTTGGTTTCTCTATTTCCTTTAATAAATGGAAAATTTTACGGAGATCCAGAAATATTCCTCGACCCCTAAAGACTATGTTATGAGCTTCACCTGGCTCGTAGATGTAGTTTCCTTCTTTTTCAACTACTGCTTGAAAGGAACCATCCTCCCAAATAGGAAATGCAATTTTATATGCTGCTCTCCCTTCTTTATCCTCTTTTACAAATAGAGTTGCTTTTGATATGTCTTGAGGTAAATTATTATTTTTACCTATGAGTAAAACGTTATCGATTCCAGTTCCATCTCCCTCATAGATTACGACTATTTCTGCTTTGTCAGTTTCTTCAACTGTGACTGAAGACATGTATAGGGGAAAATCATCACTACCAATATCACTCATTATTCTCACTCATTATTCTCACTATACTCAAAAAAGCTTTTCGAAAGAATCCTTAGTCATTTATTAAGTAAAAATATAGTAAAAAGAGAAAAAAAATTAATTTTCAATTGTTTTAACCGGAAAACTCACTAAGAGTTTCTATTATATAATTGATAGATTCATCTGTTAGAGACGTAACCATTGGGATCTCAAAGTGGTTTTGTGCTACAAGCTCGGAGTTTGAGCATTTAATTTTTGAATAATCTGGATAATCAATAACTCTTGATAAATGCCACGTTGATAGATCTAAATAGCAAGGTTGTTGATAGGAAAGCTTATTGTAAATAGCTCTAGAACCAATATTTTTGCTTTTCAAGTATTCAATAACTTCATTTTGTGAATACTTTTCGTTTAAGATAACAGGAGCCATAATATAATCAGAATGTTGATGTCCAGAGAGAACTTTTTGGATTCTTAGATCTTCTAGTTCGCTCAACCCTTCTCTATATTTATCTCCTGTATCATGTCTCTTTGAGAGTATTTCTTGTGCTCTATCCATTTGAACATTCATTATAGCTGCAGTCAAATCTGTCATCCGATAGTTAAATCCTATAAAATAATGTGCGTATCCTCCCGCAGGACTTCGTCCATGATTTTTTATGCTTTTTATTTTCTCAAATAATTCTTCATCATTTGTTATTACAGACCCCCCTTCTCCTCCAACTAGATTTTTGCTTCCATAAAAGGAAAAACATCCTATACTTCCAAAATTGCCCACATGTGTATTGTCGATTGTTGCACCATGACCTTGAGCACAATCTTCAATCACGATCAAATTTCGATCCTCAGCTATGTCCATAATTGCTTTCATGTCACATGGATTTCCAAAAATATGAACTGGCATTATTGCTTTTGTCTTTTCAGTGATTTTCTCTTCAATTTTTTCTGAATCTATGTTATATGTTTCTCTGTCTATATCTACAAATACTGGTATAGCCCCAGAAAAGAGAATTGTATTGGAAGAAGCAACAAATGTAAATGGGGTTGTGATTACTTCATCCTTGGGACCGATATCCAGTGCAACCATAGCAAGGTGTAAAGCACATGTTCCATTTACGACAGTTGAAGTAAATTTTGCTCCACTAAACTTAGAAAATTTTTCCTCAAATGATCGAGCATTCTTGCCTTCAACAAGATGTTTGCTCTTAATTACATCTTGAACTGCTTTCAATTCAGGTTCTTTAATATCAACATCAACAACAGGAATCATCTAAATCTCTCTTTTTACTATTTTTGAGTAAAATACAGTAAAATTGAATCTTTATTAAATTTTTGGTTATATCAGCAAGGTTTTACGCGAAAGTTTCTCTACTACGATATATGAAATCTCTCATAGAAAGAAGAATAGGTATTTTTTTTAAGGAAACAGATTTCTTATCAATATCAACAATAGCCCATTTTCTATTAACAAGAGGACCAGGATTAACAAGTACTACACTTTTCCGAAAATCATAATCTTGTGATTCATGAATATGTCCAGCAAAAAAATAATCATACTGAATACTGTGGATGTGTTTTTCAATTAACTCACTTCCTGAATGAGTTGATTTTTGAGTAATGTAATCTAGCTTAGTACCCTTTGGGGGTTCGTGAAATAGACCAATAAGAAGATCATCTTTATTCTTTTCATACTTAAGAATCTTTGTTTCTAGTATAAGTAAATCTTCAGAAATTTCATCCTTTTCTTTTTCTCCAGGTGTTTGAAATGGTGTTCTATATTCAGCAGGAGAACAAAATCCATAACCCACTACAATTAGCTTCTTGTGTTTGCAGATGGAATTCCCCAAATAATAAAATAAGGGATTGGTTTCAGAATAGCTCTTGAACAACACTATAACTTCTTCAGCATCACTGTTACCATGAGTATAAAAAATAGGTATGTTGATTTTTGAGAGAATTTTGAAAATTCTTCTTACAGATTTTTTCTGAAACTCGGTAAACTCAACAAGGTATTTGTCATAAACTAGTTCTGCATATTTTTCTCTTGAGATTTTCTTACTCTTCAGGATTGATTTAAGAATCAAGCGATAGGATAGAGTTCCAGCAATATCTCCTGTGATAAAAAGAGCATCTGTTTTTCTAATTTTTCGTTTTATGTATCGTAAATTTGCTATACTTCCGTGAAGATCACCAATAACAGAAAATTTCACTCACTATCACCAAATATCAAACCCAATTTTCTTTTAACAGATTCAGTAAAATATTGCTTTTCTATCTTTACTGAAAGCCATTTCACTTCATCATCAAAGAATCTATCTTCTTTTAATGGTGGTATTTCTTTTCCTATTAAATCAAAAATGTCTTGTAATGCTTCTGAAACATTTTTCATATCTTCCTTAAACCCTAAAGCTTGATATGCTGTATAGAATTCTATTGCTATCATTTGAACAACATTTTTAACTAATTGATATGCTTTCTTACTCGCTGTAAGACCCATTGAAACATGATCTTCTTGATTTGCAGACACTGAAATATTATCAATTGATGCTGGAGAAGCTAATATTTTATTTTCAGCAGCAATCGCAGCATCAACATACTGTATCATCATTAAACCAGAGTTCAAACCAGGTTTTTTTATCAAGAAAGATGGGAGTCCTGATATTGAAGCATCTAGTAGAAGATTTACTCTTCTTTCAGAGATATTTCCTAACTCTGTCATGGCTATACACAAATAATCCATTGCCAGCCCTATTGGTTCTCCATGGAAATTTCCTCCAGAAACTACATCTGAAGTTTCCAAATTGATAAGTGGATTGTCAGTTGTTGAATTAATTTCTATTTCAACAAGATTCTTACAGTGTTCAACTACATCTAAGACAGCACCATGAACTTGTGGAGAGCATCTTATTGAATAAGGATCCTGTATTCTTTTTGGTTGAGTACTGAGTAAATTACTCCCTTTGAGTACATCTAGAATAGCTTTAGCAAACCTCATTTGTCCGTTATGTGGTCGTAAGTTCATTATAAATGAAGAAAATGCTTCTACATTGCCTTTAAAAGCTTCTAACGTTAAGCCAACAGCAATTACTGTATTTTCTAAAATATTCAATGAATCAGAAACAGTGTGGGCAGCAAAAGAAGTAAGAACATGTGTACCGTTAATGAGTGATAACCCTTCCTTAGCTTTTAACTCGATTGGAGATAAGTTAATTTTAATAAGGATTTCAGAACCTTTGAGTATTTCTTTATCTAATTTTGCTTCTCCTTCACCGATGAGAATTCTCGCTATATATGCAAGGGGTGAAAGATCTCCACTAGCTCCTAAAGAACCAATACTGGGAACACGTGGTATAACTCTTTCATTAATCAATTTCTCTAGCATTTCAGCTATTTCAATTCGAACACCACTACCTCCTCTACAGAAAGAATTTAGTTCAATAACCATTGACCCTAAGACAATTTCATCAGGTAAATATGGACCGAATCCAATACTATGTGATTTAATTAGATTGGTTTGTAAACTTTCTCTTTCTGATGGAGATATGATTGTATCTGATAGTTTGCCAAAACCTGTTGTTACACCATAAATTGTTTCATTTTTTTCAAGTTTAGCTTCAATAATTTTCCTCGATTCTTTTATTCTTTTTGTTCCTTCTTCGCTTATTTTGACTTTTTTTCCATTTCGTGTAACATCGAGTAATGAATTAATTGTTAAAGAATCCCCATCTAAAATTACAACTTCATGATCCATGATTATCTAATATTTTTTTACTTTGTAATATTTATCCGTTATGCTTTCCCCAATATTTCTAAATCTAGGCAATTTCAAACATTCTTTCTTACATATACATTGAGGAAATATTTTAAGCAAAGGGTACAAAGAATTTTTAAATTCAAATAAGGGGATTAGAATATGACCTATGTAATTACTGGTAAAGGGTTAACAATTGAAGATGTTATTAATGTTGCACGACATAATGAAAAAGTGGAAATCCACCCAGATGCAATGGAACGAATGATAAAATGCAGAGAAATGCTCGAAGAGAAAATTGAAGCAAAAGAAACTATGTATGGAATTACAACTGGAATAGGAGAATTTTCTGAAGTGGTCCTAACAGGTGAAGAAGTTTTATTATTTCAGAAATATCTGATTTACAATCATGCTGCAGGAATTGGAGAAGCTGCTCCGATAGAGCATATTCGTGGTGCAATGTTAGGTAGAATAAATGTTTTAGCAAAAGGCTATTCTGGAAATAGGCCTATTATAGCAGAGACATTTGTTGAAATGTTAAATAAGGGAGTTACTCCTGAAGTTTGTCGAAAAGGATCTGTAGGTGCCTCTGGTGATTTGGCTCCAATGTCACAGATTGCACTATTATTGATGGGAGAAGGTCGGGCTTTTTATAAGGGTGAATTATTGCCAGGAAAAGAAGCAATGGATAGAGCAGGTATCGAAATACCAGGTTTACAAGCAAGAGATGGTTTAGCTGCAATTAATGGATCTAACCTTCTTACAGCAATGAGTGCAATTTTTCTATATGATGCCTTACGTTTCATGAAACAAGCTGAAATAGCATGTGCTATGTCTATTGAAGCATTAATGGGAAATTTGAAACCTTATACTCCAAAACTCCATGAAATACGAGGATTTCCAGGAGCTGTAAGATGTGCAAAATCACTCACTAAATTGTTTAAAGGTGGAGATCTTTATGAAGGAAAACTAAAAGTTAAAGTACAAGATGCATATTCAATGCGTTCTGCACCACAGGTTTTAGGTGCAACACATGATACACTGGCTTGGGCACGATCTCAAGTTGAGATTGAACTAAATGGTGTTGGTGATAATCCTGTTTTCTTTACAGAAGAAAAACTTACACTGACTGGTGCTAATTTCCAAGGTACCCCTGTATGCTTACCTATGGATTTAGCAGGAGCAGCTATTACAATGGTTTGTGTAATGTCTGAACGTAGAATGAATAGATTAAATCATCCTGCTTTGAGTGTAGGGTTACCTCCATTCTTAACAAAAAGTGCAGGATTGATGTCTGGTTTAATGTTAAGTCAATATACTGCAGATATGCAGATAGTAGAAATGAGAATTTTATCAATGCCCGCTAGTATACAGTCTATTCCAGCAGCTGCCGATCAAGAAGATTTTGTTTCCATGGGAATGAATACTGCACTTAAGAACTTCCAGATAATGGATAACGCATATGGAGTTTTAGGCATTGAGTTAATGGCTGCAGCACAAGCATTAGACTTCAGAGAATTTGAGTTTGGTAAGGGTGTTACTAAAGCTAAAGAAGTTATTCGAAGACATGTTGAATTCTTGGATGTAGATAGACCATTATTTGATGATCATAACGCTATGAAAGCTCTTGTCAAGTCATGTGAGATTCTTGAAGAAGTTGAAAAGGAAATTGGAAGTTTAGATTAAAACTACTAATAGGAATGTGGCATAAATCTCATTCCTCTCTATTATTCTTTTTTCAAATATTTAAGCAAACTTTAAAAACCTCTTTTTTGTTTAAAAATTGAGATTGATGCAGAATTCACAAAAAGAAGGAATTGTCATTTCAAATGCTTCAGAACTATATCTAGGACCTGTTTTAAATTATGAACCAATCTATTCTAACGAAATACCTGATGCTGTTGTAATTAAGAATGGTCTTATTGAAACAATTGGTGAAACTTCAACAATTTTATCCAACTATTCGAAATTTGATTATGAGATAATAGATTGTAAAAAAAAGAAAACTGTATGTCCAGGTTTTGTTGATTCGCATACTCATTTGGTTTTTGCAGGAGATAGATCTCATGAACTGAGAATGAAAATACAAGGTAAATCTTATCTAGAAATCGCTCAAAGTGGCGGTGGAATAATGTTTTCAGTTAACAAGACAAGAGAAGCTTCAAAATTAGAACTAGAAGCATTGGCTCTTAAAAGGTTGGATGAAATGCTTTTACATGGAACAACAACAATTGAAGCTAAATCAGGATATGGTTTGGATGCAAAAAGTGAGATAAAGATTCTTGAAGTAATTCAGAGCGTTAATGAAAAGCATCCAATTGATATTGTTCCTACTTTCCTCGGCTGTCATATCAAACCTGCAGATTATCTTGGGAATCAACTGGAATATATAGAGAGTATGATTCAGTTATTACCTCAGATAAAACATCAAAATCTCGCAGAATATGTTGACATTTGGACTGATAAGGGGGCTTTTTCTGTTGAAGAATCTCAACACTTCTTAAATGAATCCAAGAAGATGGGTTTTAAACTTCGAGTACATGCAGATGAATTAGAGAATGTTGGAGCTGCATTAATGGCCGCTGAACTTGAAGCTGTGTCTGCAGATCATTTGCTTTTTGCAGAAGCTGTATCAGCTAGTGCTTTGGCTCAGTCGCAAGTTGTCGCAAATCTACTTCCAGCTACTCCCTTTGTGTTAATGCTAAAGAAATACGCAAATTATCAGATGTTTAAAGATGCAGGAGTAGAAGTAGCTTTATCATCAGATTTTAACCCAAATTGCTACATCTTAGACATGCAATCAGTTATTGGTCTAGGCTCTTTCATGATGAAAATGCTTCCAGAAGAAGCTTTGAGAGCAGCGACTTATGGTGGAGCTAAAGCTCTAAATAGAGAAAATGAGATTGGCTCTTTAGATATTGGAAAAAAAGCAGATGTTTTAATTTTAGACATACCTAGTGTTGCATCTATACCCTATAGATTTGGAATTAATCACACTGACACTGTATTTAAAGATGGAAAAATAATCGTTAAAGAAGGTAGAAAAATAACTAATTAGGGTTATCTTTTTGCTTTTTTAGAGTAATGGAGCAACAAATAGTGAGATTCCTAGGATAATAGAAAAGGTTAGTGTAGTTAGTATTGTCATTGCTGATGCAGGAATCATAGCTAAGTAATTATCATAGTGTTTGTATGCAGTAATTATAGCCACAATCGGTAGAGGAAGAGTTATTAGAACTGTTAGGCTGAGAAGAGGTAAGAAGTTTAGTATTGAAAAAACGATTAATAGTATATATGTTAGAGCCATAAAGAATGCATAAATATGTCTAGCTTTCTTCTTTCCTAAAAGAACTACCCAATTGAATTTTTTATTTGCTTTATCTGCTTCATAATCTGGAAACTGGTTGATATAAAGTATCAAGAAAATTAATAATCCAATCAAGATTGAGGCTAAAATAGGTTCCCATGAAAAGACTTCTTTTTGTAAATAATAGGAACCAAAAACTATTGCAGGTCCAAAACTAACAAATATGGCAAGCTCTCCTAAACCATAATATACTAGTTTTAAGGGTGCCCCTACATAAAAAATACCTAAGAATGCTCCACCTAATCCTATATAGAGAATAACATTTCCATCAACTGTGAAATTTAAGTAGAGACCAATTGATAAACAAACTGCTAGGCTGAAGATTGCTCCTAGTAGGACTTTTGCTGGTGTAAAAAGCTTACTTTGAATCATTCTTGAACCCCCTGAAAATGGTGTTAAGTGAATGTTACTTTCATCTAAACCTGAACGATGATCTGAAAAATCATTGAGTAAATCTACTGCTATATGAAAGAAAGAAATACCAATAGCTGCTAGAAGAAAGTTTAGCCAAGAGTTCAAAGATCCTGTTTCACGAAAGGCAACAGCTGTTCCTACAAAAACACCTGTTACGCTAACTGCTACAAAAGATAACCGAGTTGCTCTCAACCAGATTTTTATGGTAGTTCTGATTGAACGAAACACTTCCTTTATCGTTTTTGGTTTATTTTCCAAAAATCTATGGACAAAATCCCACTTCTTAACTTCAATTTCTGTAGGTATGATTTTTACCAAAACAGGACCAAAAATTCCTTCTTGTGATACAGAGTCAGCTTTAGTTAATTTCTTCAGTTTTCTTTCCTTGCTTTCAGTAATTTTTACAATCTTTGCTATACCTTGATATTTCAAATTAGCTTCATTATCTCCGAACTGAAGAATCACTTTTGGATTATATTTAATCTGTTCAATATGAATTTGATTAGTTAAACCTGTAATGTATATTTCAAATTTATCCTGAATGAATGACACTTGAGTTATATTGGAATTGCTATAACTGCATGTAATTATATCTAATTTTTTGAAATTTCCAATAAAATCTTCAGCTTGGTTTAGCATTAATCAAACAACTTGAAAAATATATTTGAAGTTTGCCTAACAACAAAAAGAAAGAAAGAGAAAGAGTAAGAAATTTTTTCTTACATCATACCTGGTGGCATTCCACCTGGCATTCCACCTGGCATTCCACCTGGCATTCCACCTGGCATTCCACCTGGAGGCATAGCTGGACCAGAGGATCTAGCTATTATAACGTCATCAATTCTCAAAATCATAATAGTAGATTCGCTTGCAGATTTTATTGCTTGAGCAACAACTCTATGTGGTTCAATAATACCTGCTTTGAACATATCACCAATCTTCCCATTTTTGAATAGATTTAATCCTGCTGATATATTTTCTACTGCATGAGCGGAACGAAGCTCGTTAAGAATATCTAATGGATCAATTCCTGCGTTTTCTGCTAAGGTTATTGGAATCGCAAGAAGCGCCTCTGCAAAAGCTTTAACAGCTAATTGTCTTTTGTCTTTGAACACATCTGCATATTCATCTAATCTCAATGAAAGCTCTGTAAAGGTTGCTCCTCCACCTGGGAGGTAGGTTTTATCTTCAACTACATTTCTAACTACGCATAGAGCATCATGTAAGGCTCTTTCTGCTTCATCAGTAACATACTTAGTAGCACCATAGATAATAATAGAAACAGATTTTGGATTTTTGCATTCTTGAACAAAAACATGGTCTTCATCACCAATTTTTACTTCTTTAACTAACCCTGCATCTCCAAGATCATCCTTTTTGGCATCTTTGAGGTTGGTAACAATTTTACCTCCAGTAGCACGAGCGAGTTTTTCCATATCGCTTTTCTTCACACGTCTAATTGCCATGATATTCTTTTTAGCCATGAAGTATTGAGCCATATCATCGATGCCTTTTTGAGCAACAACTACAGTTGCACCAACTTCAGCAATTTGGTCAACCATATCTTTTAGAATTTGTTCTTCATTATCCAGGAAAGATTTCATTTCTAGAGGATCGTTTATGCGTATCTCTCGATCCCACTCACCTTTCTGAACTTCGATATTTTGGTTGAGTAAAAGCACTTTGGCATTTTTTACATTTTTGGCCATTGCAGTGTGAACAACTTCCTTATCAATTATAACACCCTCAATTAATTTTGTTTCTCGAAGATTCTTACCAGTTTTCTGTAAAATCTTAATGTTATCAAGATCTACAGTGAAACTGCCATTAGTTTCATCAGCTACTTGCTTAACACTGTCAACAGCTATTTGAGCGATAATTTCTTTAGCCGCATGAACTGCTTTACTGTGTAAAGAGGTTTCAGCAATTTGGAAGAGAAGTTTATCATCTTCAGTTGGATTGAGTGTTCTTGCATGACTCTCAATTATCTCTTGAGCTTTCATGGAAGCTGCTTTGTAACCTTCAACAATTAAGGAAGCGTGGATTTTCTTATCTAACAGTTCACCTCCTTTTTTGAGGAGTTCTCCTGCTATAATAACTGAACTAGTTGTCCCATCACCTGTTTCTTGATCTTGAGCCTTAGCTACCTGAACAATCATTTTAGCAGCGGGATGTTGAACATCAATTTCATCAAGAAGAGTAGCGCCATCGTTGGAGATTAAAATGTCTCCTAAACTATCAACCATCATCTTATCCATACCTTTGGGTCCAAGTGTGCTCTTAATGGTATCAGCAACAACAGTAGCTGCCATTATATTGTTTCTTTGAGCATCTCTACCTTTAGATCTTTCAGTTCCTTCTTTTAGAATAATAACTGGTACTTGTCCTTGACTGTACATATTTTCACCATTAAATTCGTTTTTAAACAAGCAATGTTTCAATCATTGATATATATCTTTTGCTATTGGAAAAAAAATTCATTTTTTTCGTTCTTATCAGAATCTACATGTTCAATTCCCTTAAACATCTTCAATAGAAATTGTCTAAATAATTTTTTATTTCACATTGAAGTTAAGCAAACATTTTTATCATTCTAGCTTTATTGTTTTTCACTGGGGTTATTCTAATGGTCGAAGATGAAACTCTTCAAGAATCTGAAAGAATTAGACTGTTATTCTTTACAAGTCCCACTTGTTTCGCTTGTCCTGATGTTAAACGTGTTATTGAAAATATCGCAGGTACTTCTATGAAAGGAATGCTTCATGTCAGTACAATAGATATTAGTGAAGAACAGGAAATTGCTGCTAAATATGGTATTTTGAGTGTTCCTGTTGTCATGATGAATGAAGAACGTATAGCAGAAGGCTTAATCACTGAAGATGTTATTAGAGAAAAACTTTGGTCCCAAATCCTACCAAATATAATTAGTAGAGAAAAAGATACACGAAGAAAAGAAAGTATGATGATTCTCACAAAGAATACTATCAGTAGTATTATTTCTCAAGAAATTGTTCGTAAGAACCTTGGTGATTATGTTCATATTAGTGTTTATCAACAAGTAATGATGTCTCTACTTCAATTAGATCCACTTATACCTCAACTTCTCTATCAGAGCGGAAGAGAATTAGGTATCTTTGGTGCAGCTCCTTATTATCTAACTGTTTTGAATCCTAAAGTAGGTGCGGTTAAACCTGAAGAAAGATTTCAAGAAGCTCTTCTTGCTTTGGCACAACTATATAGTCACACTAACATTGTACCTTTGTATCATGCTACTCAATGCGACGTAGCAAAAATGGACGGATACACAGCTACCCTTAGAATCTATGAACTTGCAAATAGTGCGGGTGCAATCAACATTGGAGAACCATTATGTCACTTTACAGCTGGTGAGATTGCAGGAACTATAGAAGCTATGATTGGTTCTGCAACTAGTGTTATTGAAACAAAGTGTAAAGGTCTTGGCGATGATTACTGTGAATTTGATATAGAGGTATATCTTGGCAAAGAAATAGGTAAAGCACCTTACAAAGTTTTGGACATTAGTTCTCAAGCAAAACAAGTTCAGTTTCTTGGTGATTTACCAGCTGAAGAGCATAGGAGGCAACTATTCTATGAGTTTATTCATGAAACAACTCAAAATGGTTATAATTCTCTTCTGATGAAGGAAGCACTTCGACCAAATGATCTGGATTACGTTCATATCAGTTCTTTACAACAGCAAATAATGTCACTTAAGTTTCGAGATAAATTCTGTGGTGCTCTCTTGTATTCAGCAGGTAGAGAACTTGGTGTTATTGGTCCAGGTAAGAGATTGATTTATGATTTATTAGCTTCCGAGGATGCTGAATTGCCAATCGAATACTTAAAACAAGCAACTAATATTATGCAAAAATATCTAACTCATCCAACAAATTATCTATCTAGACAACATTCTTTCGTTGAAGTTTTCGATGGTGAGGATGAAGATGAGATGTTTATAAGAATTCATGAATGTGCATATGCTTCAGGAGCAAATCTCTCCGAAACCAATCTCAATGAAGTGCTGTGTGATTTTCAAGCAGGTTACATTGCAGGACGCCTTGCTTTAGTACTTAAAGATCCACCAATTGTTACAGAAACAAAGTGCCATGGAACAGGGCATAATTTCTGTGAATTTCGAATAGAGAAAGGTTATACCTTTGATGAAACAGAGCATTAACAGCTTTAATATTCTAGAAATTTTTTGATTATTCATCAAAAAAGTTATAACTTAACATTTTTGTAGGTTTCAAAAAGAGATTTGTGTTAAGGAAGATTATTATGAATTCAAAAATTAGACTTTTAGACAAACAGTCGATGTGGCCAAGTGTAATTGCAGTTTTTGCAATGTCATTTTTAGCTCAAATACCACACTTCTATTACTTACATGACATTGTTGAATTTAATAGCTGGGAATATCTTCCATTGTTAATTGCATTTCCTATATTTGGTGCAATAGGGTTAAGTGCTGTATCTTTACTGATTACAGAATTTCTTATGAACAGAGTTAGAGATACTAAAGATAGGAATTTATATCGTTATCTCATTCGTGGTTCCTTAATTAGCATAGGATTATATCTTTTCATACAGATTTTTATTATATTCTTTGGATTTGAGGCAATAGGGACCATACGAAATATACTTCCCCCTGGAGTAGTTGATAGTGTAACATTCAAAGAAATATTTGGAATGACATTAATGTTGATTATAGGATTGTTTGTCAACCCTCCAACACAGTTAAGAGTTAGACGAAGAAAGTAGTTAGAAAAAGAGCTAAACTTCCTTCCTTTGACATTTTAATTTTTAGTAAAAATTATTGTGAAATATAGACATATCGAACTTCTAATCTTGATTAAAAAAAGAAATAGAATAAGAGAGAGATGTTTTAAGGTACGAATTCCCCTTTCTCTTTCTTCTCTTTGTATATCTTATAGGACAATACTAAGTTTCTAACAGACCAAGCTGAATCAATTCTTCCAACTGATGTCCATTTTGGTGCATCATGAGCATACTCAGGATCTACTTTTGCTTTTTCCATTTCTTCCGAAACAGCTTGAACATACTGATCAATTCTGTCCTTGTTCTCATTCTCAGTTGGTTCGACCATCCAAGCCTCATGAGCTATAAGTGGGAAGTAAACAGTTGGAGCATGAAGCCCTCTGCTAATTATCATCTTTGCAATATCCATTCCAGAAACATCATAGTTTCTCAAGAATGGTGTTGCTTCAAGAACACCTTCATGTTTTCTTGGAATTTCAGATGTATGACTTAGTCTGAAACCATCAAGTTTCTCAAGTTTTCTAATTGCATAATTTGCAGTTAAGACTGCATGTTCTGCAGTATCTTTCAATCCTTGAAAACCTAAGGCCGCAATGTATGCATAAGCTCTTAGTGCAATTGCTGAATTTCCAAAATATCCGTGAACTTTACCAATGGATTTTGGACGATCATAATTATAGAAGTAAAAGTCTTTATCCTTATCATAATCTATGGTTGGTACTGGTAAATATGGTTCTAGAAGATCATTACAACATACAGCTGCTGCTCCAGGACCTCCTCCTCCGTGTGGAGTTGAGAAAGTTTTATGGAAATTGAAATGAAGCACATCGTAACCCATATCACCTGGTCTTATTTTTCCTACAATAGCATTGAAGTTTGCTCCATCGTAGTAGAGTAAACCACCTGCTTCTTTAACGATTTTTGACATTTCTATAATGTCTTTTTCGAACACACCAAGTGTATTTGGATTTGTTAGCATTAACCCTGCAGTTTTATCTGATACTGCAGCTTTTAGTGCCTCCATATTTACTCTTCCATCTTCATTGGATTTTATTTCAATGAGTTTCATACCGTTCATGACAGTACTTGCAGGATTAGTTCCGTGGCTTGAGTCAGGAGCAATGATTTCGTCTCTTTGTGTATCTCCATGGTCATCATGGTAAGCTTTGATTAAAGCAAGACCACAATATTCTCCGCTTGCACCGGCTGGAGTTTGTAAGGTTGTATGTTTTAGACCCGCAAGCTCTCCTAATGCTACTTGAAGCTCATAGAGTATTTCTAGGATACCTTGAACAGATTCGACTGGTTGATTTGGATGCAAATACATTATTTTTTCCATTCGAGCAACTGTTTCGTTTATCTTAGGATTGTATTTCATTGTACAAGAACCAAGTGGATAAGTGCCTGTATCAATACAGTAATTCTGATGAGATAAATGCACATAATGGCGCATTACTTCACCTTCATGAAGCTCAGGTAATTCAGGTGGTACAGTTCTTCTCATATTCTCAGGAATATTGATGTCATCTCTGGCGAAATCACATCTTGGTGGAAGATGAGCTCTTCTACCCTTTTTGCTTAATTCAAAGAGAAGAGGTTCGTCATATTTTGCTTGTCTATACATTTTTTAGCTCCTCCATTCTCCAATTGCCTTAACATAATCGTTAAGATCTTCTTCACATAATAGATATGAAGTTGTAACAATGTAATCATAGTTTTCACCATCGTTTGAATAAGGAATTCCTGGAAAGATTTTTCTCTCCAACATGAAATCTATGAATTCTTGTTTTTTGCTTTTAGGAATCTTAAGATCAAGAATAAATGTGTTAAAGAATTCACTATTAAACACTCGTTTAACACCAATTTTCTCAAGCTCTTTGACCAAGTAATGTGCACTTAGATACATTGTTTCTGCGGTGTCTTTATAACCTTCAGGACCCAAAAGTGCTAAATGAACTGCACAACTTAGTGCTACAAGACCTTCATTTGTACAGATGTTACTTGTAGCTCTTTCTCTTTTGATGTGTTGTTCTCTTGTTTCTAATGTATTTGCAAAAGCCCTTTCTCCTTCGTTAGCAGTTATAGTAACTCCAACAATACGTCCAGGCATCTGTCTTGTTTCTCTTCTATCAAATTGCATTGCAATAATACCTAATAGTGGTCCTCCAAAATTCAATGGACCACCACCAATAGTTTGACCTTCTCCTATACAAATATCAGCACCATATTCACCTGGTGGTTTCAGTAGTGCCAATGAATTCATATCAGCTCCGATAACAACCTTGACTCCTTTTTCATGAGCGTCTGCGATGATTTCTTCTAAACCATCCTCGATGACTCCTAAGAAGTTTGGATTTTCAATATAAATACCAGCGACAGTATCATCCATCTTAGTTTTAGCTTCAGCTATGTTCATTTTACCAGTTGTGGGATCATAAGGAATTTCTTCTAGTTCCAGATTAGCTCCTACAACATAGTTTTTCAGAACTGCTTCTCTATTGGGGGCAGTAGCTGCTGTGTAGATAAACTTGTATCTTTTTGTTATTCGAGAAGCCATTAATGCAGCTTCTCCTACAGCTGTAGCCCAATCATAAAGAGAACAGTTAGCAACATTCATACCAACAAGTTCACAAATCATGCTTTGATATTCAAATAAGGCTTGAGTGGTCCCCTGAGATGTTTCAGGTTGGTAAGGGGTATATGCACTATAAAATTCAGTTCTTCTAAGAACTTCATCTTGGAGCGCAGGTATATAAATATCTAATACTCCACCACCCATGAAAGATCTTACTTCTCTTGTAGTGATATTTTTACTCATTTTTGCCTTAATTGCCTCTAAAAGTTCATATTCACTCTTATAATGTGGTAAATCCAATTCTCCTTTGAATCTTATTTCATCAGGAATATCGGAATAGAGCTCTTCGATACTTTTGAGGTCTAAATACTGAAGCATTTCATCGACATCTTGTTGACTATTTCCTAGGTAAGGATGTTCTTTGAATTCTTCTGTCATCTTTTTTCCTCTATTTTATTGTTGAGAAATTTGATTAACGAGAAAAAATTTTGTATTTAAAGTTTTATATCTAATGATTTAGAGTGAAATTTCTCGTTACAACTTGATGAGAGCTAGAAAGGCTTTCCTTGTCTCAATATCTACTTTACCTAACTTATAGTACTGCTTTAACGATATAATTATTTCGTGAAAAAACGATTTATAGTTCAAATATCATAAAATCTTATGAGAATTCGCATAACTAAATCTAAATTTCAAGATAAATGGACAACAACAACGATAATCTTTCCTACAGTTCTACAAGAAAATTCTCAAAGACCAATTCCTCAACAATGGATGCATTCTACAATTAAACCTGAAAAACTAGAAGCTGGTGATCTAAGCTTTGTGAATGATTATCCAAAATTTATTAGCAAACTTAACCTCTACTCATATGAAAATAATGAAAGATTAGGTGGAGAATTATCACTTCCTCTGCCTGTAGATATTCTAGAATTTGAAGCTTTGAGTTACTCTATAAAATTCTTGAAAGAAAAACAAATCCATGAAGAAAGGGCAGGCATGACACAAAGAAACACATGGAGATTACATGAGTGCACTATTTTATTGAAGAGAGAAACAATGGATCAGTTACAAGGCTACTTATCAGACATTGGAAAAACGCTGAAGTGAATCTAAATCTATTTAGATGAAATCTTCCAGTTCTGCTTGTTTTTTGGTTCTCTGAAAATCCTTCAGTTCCTTATCCTTCTGGTCAATGAACCATTGTCTAATGAGTTTAGTTGCAGGATCAACAACAGACTTAGGTATCCAGATAGGTTTGTCAACAAAACCATCTATAAGAGCTAGAAATGCTTTCTCTGTCTCAATATCTATTTTGCCTAATTTAGAGTTCGAGTACTTACTTTGTTTCTTTTCCATGTTATTGAGAAAAAGAGAATTCAGTTTATAATGTATGTAAAATATTTGAGGAAGCTTATGTGCTTTTTTTCCTACTTCTGACTAAGAAAAATATCAATGTCCATTGGGATTCCTGCACTCTTTAATTCCTTTAGTAAATCCATCCTCCAATTTTCTTCGTCAGCTGAAATGTAGATAACTCCACTAAAATCAGAGAGAATTTCTAGGTTTCCCTTTTTAAGAGCACACAGCTTATCCCTTCCTAATTTACCCACAAAAAAACCTAACTCAAAGATAACATTTTGTCTTGCTCGAGGTTTTAAATCATTTAGTTTCTCTATATCTTTAATACCTCCAATATCATCTGGAGTTAGTAAAACAATCGCATAGTCTACATCAGAGTTTTCTTCAAATTTCTCAATTATTGTTTTTCCTTTACTAGGTTGTTCATGCAAATTCCTCAACTAAGATTGTTTTTCGATCAGGTCAGGAAATAGAGAAAATTGCAAAAGCTCTAAATCTTCAAGATTTTTATTTCAAACGTCTCCAACAACTACCAATTCGTCATTGTTTCTTCTGGAAGGATGGTTAAGAATATGTCAAAGAGATGACTACAGTTAATTTTACTCTTGAACCACTCAAATACGAACACTATTTATTGTTTCTTAAAAGAAAATACCACTCAGCTAGTTATCCGCTGTTATTTAGCAGCTTTATTGATATGAGAACAGCGCTCTACGATAAACTTACTAACACCAAGAAACCCAAACAAAAAAAGAAAGAGAAACTAGATAACGCTAATCAACTCTCTAAGAAAAAACCTATAACAAAGAAGGACATTAGCAGCAGAGTTGAACAATTCAAAAAGACATTTTCAGAAGAAATCAAGTTTGAATTAGATGATGTTTGTAACACCTTTTGTTCATCTAGCATGAATGAACAGAAATGTAGGAAACATAGAAAAACTGCTGTTATTGCTTGTTCTGTACTAATGAATAGATATTCCCAATTTGAAATTGAACAAGCTATTCTTGAGAAATCGAAGATGTCTGTAGATGAGTTATTGAAGCAAGCTCTTAAGGAAAAGAAGCTAGTATCTAATAATCAGGTTTTGTTTTGTGCAAAAAGAGAGTTGGTTAGATTATTAACATAATGTGACTAATTAGGGTTTTGAGTTTTTCTAATATTTGGTTGTAGTCATTTCTTTTCAGAAGAATTTATATATTCTAAATGATTATGATTTGTACTAAAACGGAGGTTATTTAATTTGAAAAAAACAAATAAATTGATTAAAACTGCTTTTGTTTTGTTTTTAACACTTTTTTTAAGTATGACTATAATTGGAACATTAGATGTTAGTGCTAGAGGATATACTGGTACAGTGACATTTCAAGGTGAAGTTACTATAACACCTGAAATCGACGGTGTTCCCCAAACCACAATTGGCTTGTCTGGTATTTCAGTACAGTTATGGAAAGCTTCTATAGTTTTTCCATTCATAGGACCTTTTCAAAAAGTAAAATCAACCACAACATTGGGTGGCGATGATCTGGGTGAATATAGTCTATCTTATTATGTGCAACCAGGCAATCTTTATGAACTTCGAGTATCTAGACTAGCGTACAATTCACAAAACAGATTAGTTTTTCCAATGAATCCAATCCACACTGAAGACTTTACCTTGAATGGTAAGGTAGCCTTGTTTATGTGGGCTAATGACATTGGAGAATCAGCAGATGATGTTATAAACGATTATACAGATTACTTGATTGAAGAAGAAAAATTCACTAATGTTTTACATAGATATGAATATCTAAACTGGGAAGGAGCTATAGATAATGTTGATTCCTTGGAAACCTTTAATTCTCAAGTATTTATTTACATTCTTTCTCATGGGGAAATGATTGAACCAGATAATATCTGGGGTTTTTCCTTTAAAGAAGGAGACACTTTAGATTCAATTGCATGGCATGTTAGATATGGTAAGGTGGATCCAAATACTCTTGAATATGTTTGTATTAGATCAAGCGCTCTAGCAGAGAAGATTCAATGTTTAGAGTCAAGAAACATCTTTCTTGCTGTTGAAGCTTGCTATTCAGGAGATTTTGTGTGGGAATTTGATGAATTCTATGCAAATGACAAAGTTTTTGTTATGTCTTCAACTGATGATGATCCAGCTACTCTATGGATTGGCGAAAATTACGAATACTGTATTTATTATCCAGGTCCTGGAGATCCTCCAGAAGAAAATGATCCTCACGGAGGAGTATTTTCACACTATTTCTTTGCAGGTCTGGCTCTTGGAAAAACAGACATTCAAGCATTCAACTATGCTGTTTCTATGATGCCTGATTACATAGAAGGAGGTTATAACATAGGAATTTTATCATGGGAAGGGCTTGATGAAGACCAAAATCCTCAATATCGTGATACAGTATTTAACACATGGTTTGATGAAAATTATACTTGACTTTTTTTTTTCTTCTTTTTTATAATGCTTCTTCTTTTTGTAGATTCTTTTAGAATGATTTGACACAAAATTTCTGTTGTGCTTATAATATCAATGCCCTTCTAGATTCTCGACAGGCAGGAATTACAACCAAACCTGTAATTCTTCGCTTGTCACCTAAAAGGAAAAAGGAGTTGAAAGAAGAGAAGAAGTTGATTGTCAGGATTTCCATTTTGAGAATCTGAAGCAATTTTACACGT
>DXJF01000006.1 GCA_019057375.1 Candidatus Heimdallarchaeota archaeon | reverse complement strand
GTTGGGGGATTACCGGTAGAAAGAAACTGGCTTTTTGATTATAAATCACCTTATCCACCCATTGAGGTAATCGAGGATTATATCCTATTAGCGAGATATATTGAGAATAGTGAGATAGTTGTTAAACCAGCTTTATCTGAACTTAAATTATTAGATTTTCCAGAAGTAGGAACTCTAGTAGCCATCAATACTGATGGTCGTAGAACTCTAATCAAGACAATGGATATCCCTTTCATGAAAGAAAAAACACTGAGATATCCTGGTCATATAGAAAAGATGCAAATGCTAATAGAAGCAGGATTCCTCAATACAGAGGAAGTTGATGTAAAAGGAAAAAAAATCAAACCAATTGAGCTAACAGGTAAACTTCTACTTGATCATTGGATGTTTGAAGAGGGAGATGAAGATCATACTATTATGAAGATAGTTATTGAAGGAATGAAAGATGACAAGAAACTACGTTATACTTATGATATGCTTGATAAGTACGATAGAGAGAAGCGCATTTTATCTATAGCAAGAACAACAGGATATACTTGTACAGCTGTTGCTCAAATTGTACTTGAAGGAAAATTCAAAGAAAAAGGAATCATTCCTCCAGAACTATTAGGAAAACATTCAGAAGTCTATCACCAAGTTATTGAATACTTACGGAAGAGAAATGTGATATTTAAGGAGACTATCGAAGAACTGTAAAACCAAAATAATATACCAGATGGTAGATACATTAGACAACTAGGTTATAACTACTCTTCTTTTTGAAGGTTTGAACCTGGTAAAGAAGAAGCTATTAAAAATTACAAAAAATAAACTATACTCAAAACATGATTTATGTTCTAATATATCCATAAGTCCATATTTTGGGTTAAATTAGATAGTTCTTTTATTTCATCATTTGTAAGCTGAAACATTGTTGAATTTATATTGCTTTCAACTTGCTTTACATTCTTTGCACCAGGAATAGGCATTAACTGTTCTTTGTTTATAATCCAATTCAAAGCAATCTGTGATAGGTTAGCATCATATTTTTTTGAAAGAGTTTCCATAAAATCAAACAAAGGTTTAGCTTGAATAAAATTTTCTTTTGTTTGAAACAATGCTATATTGTTTCTAAAATCATTTTTCTCAAATTCACTTTTCTCATTGTATTTTCCTGTTAAAAATCCACTTTCCAATGGACTCCAAGCAGTTACTTGTATCCCCATTTTCTTTGAGAAAGGTAGGATTTCTTTTTCTATACTTCTACTAACAAGACTATACGATAGTTGATTTGTAATTATCTCCCCATTTTCAAGAAATTTCATTAATTCTTCAACTAATTGGTTTTGATAATTTGAGACCCCTGCATATCTTATTTTTCCTTCTTCTAAAAGCTCATCCAAAGCTTTTGCCGTCTCTTTCGCTGGATAATAACACCAAGGCCAATGTAAAAGATAAATATCTATATAATCAGTCTGAAGTCTTTCTAAACTATTATTACATGCTTTCTTTAATTCTTTATATCCACAGTTTATAGGTGCAGCTTTAGTTTCAATAATGATATCCTCTCTATCCCCTCTTTCTTTGATAATCTTTCCAATGTATTTTTCACATAATCCTCCTGCATATTCTTCAGCAGTATCAAGGAAATTTATTCCATTATCAAGAGCATGATTAAGTATTTTCTTTATTTCATCAAAATCTTGAATACCTTTTGTTGGATGACCAAAAGTTAGAGTACCTAGACCAATTTCTGAAACCTTTAAATTTGATTTCCCAAATCTAATCTTTTTCATGATTAATTCAATAGAAACCACCAACAGACACTTTTAAACCTATTCTAGATTTGAGTGTTTTCTAGTTCTTTTTCTATTTCTATAGTTTCTAGAAGTCCTTGTTTTCTTCCCAACAAGAATCCTGCAATTAGTACAATTGTGATTCCTACTAGAAGCAAGTAAATTGAGTATGGTTCTTCATATTTCTTATGAATTTAGATCAACCTCTCCTAAAATTGTTACAACATTGTTTGTGGAAAGAATTAAATAAATAGAAAGACGTTTTTTGCATATTAGAAATATCTGAGGACAACTCATGAAGAAATCTATATCGATAATTGGAGCAGGAGTTGCTGGTTTATTTGCAGGATGTCATGGTCAGATTAATGGTTACAACACACAAATTTTTGAGATGCATAATTTGCCTGGTGGAGTTTGTACATCCTGGAAACGAAAAGGTTATACAATTGATGGTTGTGCTCATTGGGTTACAGGAACCCGTCCAGGAACTCGTTTCTACCGCTTATGGGAAGAACTTGATTTGGTGAAAGATTGGTCTATGGTTGATCATAAAGAGTACGCACGGATTGAAGGTTCAGATGATGAAGTATTTATTGTCTACTCTGAGATTGATCGCTTGGAACAGCATATGAAAGAACTTGCTCCTGAAGATAAGGATGTTATTGATGAGTTTATCAAAGCGATTCATAAGAGCAAAGATTTTCCAATACCTTGGGAAAAAGCTCCTGAACTATTAACTCCAATTGATAGACTCAAAATAATATCTAGTATGTTCCCCTATGCAAGCTTTTTCAGAAAATGGGGTAATAAAACAATCAAAGACGTTGTTCAACGATTTACAAATCCATTTCTTAAGCAAACCTTCCCATTAATATTTAATCTCCAAAATCCCCTTGATTTTCCAATATTGGCTGTTCTTATGACTCTTTCATGGGTGGATCAAAAAACAGCAGGTTACCCAATAGGTGGTTCTCTAGAGTTTTCAAAAGCCATCGCTCAGCGTTATCTAGATTTGGGGGGGAAGATAAACTACAAATCAAAAATTAGTAAAATTTTAGTGGAAAATGATAAAGCAGTTGGTGTTAAGCTAACTGATGGTAGCGAGTATCGAAGTGACATTATCATCTCTGCTGCTAATGGTCATACTACCATTTTTGATATGTTAGAGGGGAAGTATGTCAACAAAAGAATCCAAGATTATTACGATAAATTCACTCTCTATCGACCCTTAGTGTATGTTAGTTTGGGTGTAGCTCATTCGTTCGAGGAGATCCCGCAAACAGTAACTGGAATAGACTTCCCCCTCGATGAATCGATTATTATTGGCGGACAAGAACAGAAGAGAATGAGTGTACAGTTTTACAATTTCGATCCTACTCTTGCACCAGCGGGTAAGACATTTGTAAGAGTAATGTATGCTTCAGATTATGAGTACTGGAAAACCCTCAAGCAGAATCCTGAACGCTATAAAACAGAAAAGAAACAGATCGTAGAAGATGTGATAGCTTCACTAGATAAACGCTTCCCAGGTTTAGCTGCTAAAGTGGAGATGAGTGATGTAGCAACAGCCACGACTTGGGAAAGATATACTAGTAACTGGAAAGGTAGCTTTCAAGGTTGGCAAGAAACAACAAAAACTCTGAGGATGAGATTGAAAAAAACACTACCGGGACTCAAGAATTTTTATATGGTGGGTCAATGGGTTGAACCAGGTGGTAGTTTACCTAAAGTAGCTATTTCCGGACGTAATGTGATTCAGATTATCTGTCATAAAGACAAGAAAGAATTTGTAACTCTTACTCCTTAAATTATCTAATATAAAGTCATTTGATGGTTTTTAGTTTCTCCATTTTTCATGGCCTAGATTAACAGGTTAAATCAGAATGAAAAAGATTCAAAGAATAATTTCAAAAGAATAAACAAAAAAAGAAAAGGCATCAGTTTCGATGCCCTTCAATTTTCCTCTAAAGTTTAATAGATTGATATCTAATATTTTGACTCTCTTAAAATTGTTAGACATTTTTCTTCTTGATTAAAACTATTGATAATACCCATAATGCAATTACTGCTGCTACAAATATGGTTACAATACCTAACCAATATATTGTAGGTGCAAAGATTACGAGTATTACTCCAGTAGCTAGAAAACCAAGAATAATCAATGTAATATAAAATAAATCATTTTTATTCATTCATTTCACCCTTTGTTTGTTTTGAAGTTCAGTACATTTTGTTTGATATCTTTTAATTTTGTCATCGTCATTTATAGGAAAATGAAGGGAAGTTTGTAAAACTTTGCTATCTCCATTAGATTTAGAGATGTTTTCTACATGAACAGTATGCTTTTTAGTTCCTTTCATTTTTCATTACCTCATTAGATATTTTTTCAATGTATAGTATTGTTACTTTGTTTCACTATTAGGACTACATGTCCCTTTTTGAGCCCTTTTTCGACATAATCATGAGCTTCAGAAGCTTTGTCCATTGGAAAGCTTCTATCAATGATCGACTTGATCTTCCCTGTCTCAATAAGCTCTTTAATGAAAATTAAATCTTCAGTTCTCTCTTCTAAGAGTCCAATTATTGCTTTCTTGCGGCTTGTCAAATTAAGCCATAGAATCTGAAGAAGTTTTGGCAGCCCAAAGGTTGTAAAAAGATAATACCCTTTTTTCTTTAGCGATTTTTTACTTCGTGAAACTGAACTCTTGCCTACAGTATCAAAAATAACATCATAGGTCTCACCGTTTTTGGTAAAATCTTCTTGAGTATAATCAATGACCTTATCAGCTCCCAGAGATTTTACATAATCTATTTTTTTGGTGCTGCATACCCCGGTAACTTCTGCTCCGAAGTACTTAGCAAATTGTACTGCAAAACCACCTACACCTCCAGAAGCACCAAAGATAAGTATTTTTTGTCCGCTCTGAATATTGACTTTTCTTAGAAAATACAAAGCTGTTAATGCCCCTTGTGGAACAGCTGCAGCTTCCTCGTAGGTCATATTGTCAGGTTTTAGTGCCAGTGCTCTGTCTTCAGATAAACAAATATACTCAGCATAAGCACCTAAACTCATTGCTATAGATCCAAATACTTGATCTCCTTTCTTAAACCGTTTCACATCCTTGCCTACGACTTCAATTTCCCCAGCTAGCTCAGTCCCTAGTATGGGTTGTTTTGGTTCTTTGATACCAGACGCTAGTCTGCTCATAAGCCCTAAGCCAGGAGGGGCTGTACAACTTCGTGCCCAACAGTCGTATAAAGTTACAGTTGTAGCATATACTCTTATCAGTATTTCATTATCTTTCGGGGTAGGTCTGTCTACTTCTTTGAGTTGAAGAACTTCCGGAAGACCGTATTTTTCATATACTATTGCTTTCATTTTTATTCCTCTATTTTTGCTTTGATTCAAGTTATTTCAGTGAATGGTTCCAAACAGAAGTAGTGCATTTGATATTGCTTTGTCTTTTTGATCTCTAACTTGTTTGGAGATGTTCTTTGGGATTTTCTTTTGTTCTGAAAGTGATATCTTAGAATTTTTGTTTACTACTTGTTTTCTTCTAATTATGACTCTTGACCTGTTATAAAGTCTTACAGCTAGAAATGCTGAATTAATACCTGTTTCTTGATTTGGATGAGTTATTTTAGTTGTCATTTTTTACACCAATATTCTCATTAGTTGAGAACACTTTAACATTTTATTATATAAATGTTTTGGAAAAAGAACTTTTTGCCACAAAAATATAAAATAGCAGTTCAAATAAATAAAAACATTTATAAATATGTGAAATAAACATAACTTAGAAAATATTTATGTGAAAAATATGTCTTTACAAAATGTCATAACTTACTCTCCTCCTTTTGTTAAAATTATTTCAGGAGAAGATGAATTTGAAGAAGCTATTAAAGATGCTAAAACTGGAGAAGAAAAGACAGTAAAACGTAAAGTGTATGATTTACTTAATGATCGGAAATTATTCCCCATTATTAATGTCTTAAGAAGTGGTCCATTAACTATAAAAGAAATACGAGAAGGTTACAACCTTCTTGTTGAAAAACCTAAGAATGAAATGACAATATATCGTTACGTTAAACTTCTCGAAAAAGGAGGGTTAGTTGCTAAAGCTGGTCGAAAGGTTGATGTGGAAAAAAATGTTACCAAAATTCTTTACAGTAGAACTGGTACCGTATTCTACACTATTGATTCGTCTAGAAAATATTGGGAAACTGATGCTGGCAATGATCTTATTAATATGGTAAGTAGCATACTAAAGATTTATCCTAAATTTAATTCAGTCTCTGAAGAATGTCTGAAAGATTTAATTATAGAAATTTTCACTAAAGTAGTTACTGAAGTTTCTACAATTTTGGAAGAAACTGGTGAAAAAAATCCAGATCTCTTTACTGAAACATCCTATGTAGGAATGAGTAAAACGATAGATATTCTTCAAGTCTTTGTTCTTTTAGCCAATCCAGAACTTTATGAAGAAGATTGGAAGAAATGTTTCAAAGATAGTTAAACTTCTCTGTATTTCTTTCTATTCTTTCAATATCTATCCTACGATTAATTCCATTTGATTTTGATTTGGCATTCCTATCTTTTAATATATCTCATTTCCAGAAATTTATAATATTGCTCAAATTGAATAAAAGAATGCTGAATATGGGATAGAGTATCTAGTAATGATATCCTTTCATCACTCGATTTATCTTTTTTGAGTTGGATTAGCATTTTTGAGATTCTTTGACTCACATTAAATGCATATCTTTTAGAGATAGTCAATCTATTAAGTAACCTAGTTTCCCAAGATTGATTTATCATGTAATATTTCTTATTATCTCCTGGTTTCTTTATTAAACGAACCATTTTGTAGTTTAGTAGAAGGTTCAAAACATCAGAAATAAGACTTCTTGCATAGTTAGTTGTAGTTTCAATTTCTGCTTGAGTAATAGGTCTATTTTCTAACAATAATTCAGTTCCTATAACTGTACGTGCAGACATTAATTGAGATGAGGTCAGATTTGCTCGGAATTTTTGATAAAATTTGTTTTTCAATTGGTTATATATCTTTGACAACTCTTCAGATTGAAATGATTGATATAACTCTTCTTGAGGAATTTGAGGTTGTTGAACAAGTTTCTTAAGATGATCTAAGTACTCAGGAGATTCTAGCAAACTATAATCAAGCAATGAAGTTCCATTTGTTTGACCTGTTATGATCAAGTCCTTAAGCTCTTGTTTCGTATTTGTATGAAGTTTCATGAACACCTCTGACATCTCATAAATCTTTTTTAAGAAATCTTGAAATCTCTGGAATTTTTCATGTTTTTGAGAGTATTCTGATACTTTCTCAATTAAAGGAGGTATGAAGTCTACTTTATCTTCATAAGATTCAATAATTGACTTAAAGAAATCATACATAAAAATTCGGGGGGTAACAGAGACCGTATAAAACTTCTTCCTAACCTTCGGTTCTTTAATTCTATCAACAAGCTGATTGCTAACTATTAGCTTTAAATTTTGGGATATTGTTGTAATAGAGTATCCGGTTAACTCTCTTATTCTATCTTGAGCAATTGGTTTTTGTTCAATGAAAACTGCCATAAGAACTCCGATGTAGTTTGTTGGGTAGATTAAGTCTTTATGTGTTTCTTCCATGAATTTTATGAATTCTCTCTTGATTTTCTCTGTTATCATTTTTCTTGTCCTATATACTAGTTACAAAAACCACTATTTATACTTTTCTAAATTTTTGAAAAATTCAGAAATGTTTAAATAAGCTCATGTACAAGCACACTTAGAAAGCAAAAAAATTGCTTGTAAAGAAACTTAAAGTTTGATTAAAATGAACGAAACTTACAAACGAAAAATTACTGCATGGGAACGTATGTTGAATATCTCTCCCTATTCCGTAGTTGCTATGGTTACAAGAATCAAAGGTAGAATTACAGAAGAAATGCTAAGAAATGCAGTTGATAAAGTTCAACAACGCCATTCTCTTCTAGAAGTTAGAATAGAGATGGATGAAAATCAACAATATTGGTTTACTTCAGAAGGGGTTATAGAAATCCCAATAGAACTTCTTCCTCGTGAAGATAATAATACTTGGATTGATGTTTATGACAAAGCTTGTCTACAACCATTTGAGTTAGATAAAGAACCACTCATTCGGTTTTATTTGATTCACTCTGATGATATATCTGATGTAATGATTTTTTGTCATCATGTTATTTGCGATGGGATCTCACTAGCTTATCTTGCAAGAGATCTCATGGAACATCTAGGAGATCAAGATAAGGAAATAGAAATATTGGAAGATTCATTGCCTGTATCTCGAAAAACTATTCCAGAAAATCAAAAACTAAATGGACTTGTGATGAAATTGCTTGACAGAATTAACCGTAAATGGAAAGCTGAAGAAATTGTATTTGATCAGGAAGATTATATCAATCTACATGAAGCATACTGGAAGAATCTTACCCACAAATCCATTTCAGTAGAATTGTCTGAACTAGAGACAAAACAGTTAATTCAGAACTGCAAAAGCAACAGTGTATCTGTTAACTCAGCTCTAACAGCAGCATTTATGGGTGCACAAAAAATTGTTCAAGGTGAAAAACCATTCAGTTCAAATGTTGCAGTAGCAGTTAATCTCAGAAACCGACTTCAACCTCCAGAGGAAGAAGGAATGGGTTTCTATGCAAGTATTGTTAATCTTAAGTTTAAATATGACACTAAAAAATCTATTTGGGAAAATGCTGAGTTTTTCCATAAGAAGGTTACAAAATTATATACAGATAATAATTACTTCAAGAATCCACTCTTATTTACTAAATTAGAAGCTAGTCTAATTGAATCTAAACCCTACAAAATTCTGGGACATCTAGTTAAACCTGAGCAATCTAGATATGATAAAATTTCTGAATTTAGCAAAAGAGATGATACTATTGTATCACTATTAAAACGAAGCAAAACTGAAACAATTGAGAATGTTAACATTGGAACAGCTGTAACGAATCTTACTAGAATGAATTTCCCATCAACATTTGGTGATCTTGAGTTAGATAGACTGATAGTACATCCTGGAGCAGGATTTCCATTGGTTACTGTTAATCTTGTAGTGGGAGTAGTTACTTGTTCAGGTAAAATGAGTTTATTGCTTGATTTTGCAGAAGAACAAATTGATACTAAAACCGTTCAAAGAATTAAGGAAGTTGCTTTGCAACTCTTACTTAATGCTGATTCAATTTAACGTTATATATCTGAAAAATTCATATTAAAGCAATATGAGTAACAAGGCAACCTCGAAATTACATTGAAATGGTGATCCAGATGAACAAAAACGATTTACTCTATATTACACTAATGGTTTTAGGTTTCTTAACTGCAGGAGTCCTAATAATAATACTAGTTCCTTCAGTTTGGTGGATTGGAATAATCCCTCTTTCCATAGCTATTATAATTGCTCTATGGTCGTTATCAGTATATCTGATTCCTAGGAAAGGTTAAATAAAGATTCCAATCGAAGAATTACTCGATACAGGATGAATTTAAGTGGATTAATGTTCTATGAAATTCATCTTTTCATCTTTTTCTACTTACATTGTTTCTAGAAGCCCTTGCTTTCTACCTAGTAAGAAACCTGCAGTTAGTACAATTATGATTCCCACTATGAGTATGTATATTGAGTATGTTTGTGGAGAGCTTTTCAAGTAAATTCCATAGAAAAGGATTACTGGAGCTACTTGCTGCGGTACCCCACCTAAAGGATATACAATGCTTGCATTACCATGCCTGAATGCATCTTGCATATGTGCAATTCCAAGCATACTGATAACTCCAACTATTAAGAGGGAAATTATGAAAAGTATGATATTTAGTGTTGTAAAATTTCCCTTGATGAGCTCTCTAAAAAGGAAAATAAAAGGTTGCAACCAAGCATTAGTCAATGCAAATGGAAAACCTGCACCTAAAGCTAAAAAGATTGTTTTTCCCTTTTCCACTCTTTTGCCTAATTGTCTGCTTGTAATCCAAAGTATGAAAAAGACTACTGAATAAATTGCTAAACGAATCAGAAAATATGTATCTGTTAAGTTAACCATATCTCCATCAGTTATTTCCAGAGCACTCAAACCTATTAGCACTATACCAGCTATCATTGATGCCATACCAATATACTCTGTAACATTTAGTTTTTCTCCAAGGATCTTAACTGCACCAACAGTTAGAACAATCAATCCTACGGCAGAAAGACCTGGAATCAATGCTCCTCCAATAAATACATGAGCTAAGGAAAACAATGCACCGCTTGCACCCAAAATTAATATTAATCCTAAAACCCAGTAAGGATTTTTTAATAACTTCTTGAAGAATTCCTTTTCTCTTTCTTCTTTGGGTATTTTATTTATAGCATGTTTTTGAAGAAGAGCTCCAATATTATTTGCAATTCCTGCAGAAAGAGCAAATATGATTCCTAATGTAAGATTATCTGCCAATTAATCGTCTCTCAGTTGTTCTTTTGCTCATATCCCGTTTATAAATAAAAGAATTACCTCAAAGCTATGAATCTTGATAATTTGTTTAACTTTGAGAGAAAAGCTAGGCAAGTTTAAATAAAAAGTCAAATAAATCTGGTCGTGAATCAATATGGCTGAAAATCAGAAATCTACGTTTTTCTTCTTAGGATATATCCCAAGGTGTCCGTTTTATAAACCTACATCTTTAATGATTATTTTAGTTCTAATTGCTCTTGGTACCTGGGGATCATATTACCTTAATATATGGGCAGCTGTTTCGTATTTAGTATATTCTCTTTTGTTCTACTTTGTATTAATGCCATTTACAATGTGTAAACATTGTTATTTCAGAATTATTGAATCTTCAACAGATGAAGAGACAGGGAAGACTACAAAGAAGCTGATGGACGTAGATGTATGGGGTAAAACACTTTTACATAAGCATGCAGGTCAAAAGAATTGGTCATGGGCAATGTTCTTAGTATGGATATCACCTATTGTTCTAACTATCATTGGGGTTGTTTCAAATTACTCACTCTATGGTTTAATACCTCTAATACCTTTACTCAGTTTTATAGTTGCAGTAGTTGGTAATTTCTTCTATATGTTGAAGGTAAAATGTCCAGAATGTCCTATCAGAGAGTACTGCCATTCAGCTTTTTAAGACCAAAAATAGTGAAAATATAAGAAAAAAAAGTAATTAAATCTACTGCTGTAGAGTAATTACTACATTTCCCTTTTTGTGCCCTTTTTCGACATAGTTGTGTGCTTCAGTAATTTGTTCCAATGGAAACCTAGAAATGCCGAATAGCCTTCTAATTAAATTCTGAAGAACAGTACAATGAATTTCTAGGAGAAAGTGATTTTTACCCACCATTGAGCGAAAATTACTAGCTAAGTTTAATTATATGTAAATTTAGTCTAATTGTGAATGAATATGGTTGCTGAGCAAGATCCCAAACTCTCTTTTCTTGGAATAATCCCAAAATGTCCCTTCTATAAACCTATAAATTTACTGATTATTCCAGTAAAAATAGCTCTTGGCACATGGGGGATATATTATCTTAATTTGTGGGCTGCTGTGGGGTATTTGATATTTTCTATTTTGTTTTTCTTTTTGCTAATGCCATTAACAATATGTAAATACTGTTATTTCAAAGTCAAGGAAACTACAGAAGATAAAGAGACAGGGAAGGCCATCGAGAAACTGTTGTCTGTAGATAAATGGAGCAAATCCCATTTACATAAACATGTAGGTCAAAAAAATTGGGCATGGCCAATGTTCATAATATGGTTTTCACCAATTATTATAACTATCATTTCGTTCTTTACAAATTTCTCTTATATTGCTATCATACCTTTGGTTGGTTTTACAGTTGTGCTGGTGGGATACATATTTTATATGTTGCGG
>DXJF01000034.1 GCA_019057375.1 Candidatus Heimdallarchaeota archaeon | reverse complement strand
TAACCTTCTCCGCCTTTGTACTTTTTGAATCCCATTCTTGTATTTATTGAGAGCATTGGAGCATTAGCTTCAGCATTACCTGTAATTATTCTTTCCACATCAGGATAAGTGTCTCTTATGTATAGGATCATCAGAGCTTTGAGCCTTTTACCTAATCCTTTTCCTCTGAATTCAGGACGAACTCCAGTAAGTTCTTGCATTATCCTATAACCATCTCTAGGGTCATAATAAATCTCTGTCATCCCAGATATTGTTCCTTCTTTCTCTCTCGAAATAAGAGTATAATTAGTTAATCCGGTATCTGTGCTTCGTTTTTCAATCTGTCTTCTATACTTACCATCAATTTTGCTTCGATGTTCAGTATCTCCTAAGGGTTGCATGTTCAAAGCTTCAGTAATCATCTCCGCATACTCTTCAAGAATCTCTTCAGGACATTCAAAGAATGATTCAATTGTTACATCTTTGGCTCTCTTTTCTCCTTCATCAACCCAAGATTGCATAAGTTCCCAATCAACATCCTCTAACTCTAAACGATTCTCTGCTCCTTCAATGGTAAATTCAGCTCCGTATTTTTTCAAAAAAGATCTACCTGAATCATGATCTGCTCCTGTTTCAATAGCAGTCTTATTGAGGGCTTGAGCCTCTTGAACAAGTATTTTTAGAAATGCTGTTCCAATTCCTTTTCGTTGATAATCATTCAAAACTGCAATATTCAGTTGACACAAATGTTTGTTCTCTTCATATTCTGGGGAAGTATCCAAAATGGCACCAAAACCTGCCCAACCAACAATTTTGTTCTCTGGTGTTATTGCAAGCATACGTTTTACATAATAATTAGGTATGTCAGCTTTCTGACGTTGAATAACAGCTTCTCTGTTTGGCAAAGGATCGTCTGGATTGTGAAATTTGTGATTAGTTTCTATAAATTCACAATATTTCTCCCAAAACTCATCTGGTTCTTCTTTTGGTTTGTATTCTTCTATTTTAAATTTCATAATTATTTTATTTTTCTAACCACTTATAAGATATACGAAAAAGTAGATTGGTTTAAAACCTAGTTTTTTAAGTATAAAATACTTAGATAAATCTAAATGAGAGTTAAGAAAAACCACTATAGAAAGACTGTTTTGTTTCTGTTCTTCTTAATGTTTCTATTCACTGGTTTCCTTCTAAATCCTTCAGATATCTTAGCCGAAGACAGCTACCCATCAAGTGTTATTTTATTTATAGGAGATGGAATGGGATTAGAACAAATATACTTTGGACAATTAGTTGAATATGGTTTAACAGATACCTCAAGTATTCTTTCTTTTCCTTACAACACTACTGTTTCAACAGTTAATATAGAAGGTACTACAACAGATTCTGCAGCAGCTGCAACAGCTATAAGCACAGGTGTAAAAACCAAAAATGGTCGTATAGCTACTAACTGGAATGCTGAAATGGATTTAACCACGATTCTTGAAATAGCTCAACAGAATGGATATGCTACAGGACTTGTGGCAACTTGTCATTTAACACATGCAACACCTGCTGCATTTGCAGCTCATGATTCTAGTAGAGGACATTATGAAGCTATAGCAGAGGATTTTTCTCAAGCAAATGTTTCTGTTATGCTTGGAGGAGGATTTGGTGAGAATTATATTGGTAATTACATCTTGTATTTTGTTGATCAAGGGTATGAATATATTATGAATAAAACAGCTCTTGAGAGTGTAACTGATTCTCCTGTTTTAGGATTGTTTACCAGTGGATCACTACCACCTCTTCATACTATGTTAGAAAATTCGACAATTCCTACTTTGAGCGAAATGACTATTAAAGCAATAGATTTACTTAATGCCACAAATCAACCATTTTTCCTAATGGTTGAAGGATCTCAGATAGATTGGGCAGGGCATGATAATGACCAAATATATCTTGCTCATCAAATTATTGAATTCGAAAAAGCAGTTAGATATGTTAAAACACTAGCAGAACAAAATTCAGATTGGCAAGTTCTAGTAACAGCTGATCATGAAACTGGAGGATTATCAGTAGAGGATTATTCTTTTCAAACTGGAATTCCTTTAGGAACTGATTCTTTTACAGAAAAACAAGATAAACGAACAGCTAGAGCACAAGAAATAGAAGTAGATTGGAGTACTTTGGGGCATACAGATACACGAATAATTCTGGCTGGGATGGGTCCCTATACAGAACAAATACAAAATGCTGATCATCATGTTGATACTTTCTCAATAATGCGTCAAGCAATTGATGGAGAAACAGAACCAGTTGAAAGTGGTTATTACAATGGTTATCTACCGATTTATGTTAGATATCTAATCGGTTTGTCAAGTGCAGCAATAATCGGTTCATCATCATATTTGATAATGATAAGGATCATTAGGAAAAGAAAGAGAAAAACTTGACATCGTAACCCTTTTTATATCTGATTACTATTAATTTGTATGAATGTCAATCTCAAGAATAGGGGAAAATGGTTCAAGTTGATTTTTCTCGTTTTTGTGATTACAGCCGTTCTTTCAATAATCTTATTCATTCTAACTATG
Organism: Candidatus Heimdallarchaeota archaeon; assembly: GCA_019057375.1. GTDB lineage: Archaea > Asgardarchaeota > Heimdallarchaeia > Heimdallarchaeales > Heimdallarchaeaceae > UBA460. The sequence continues at coordinate 539 of DXJF01000034.1, read as the reverse complement.
GTTTTCTATCCTGGGGGGAATGAGTTGAATACTTCTTAAGATGGCTATAGCCTTATCTATAATGCAATTTGTGATTTATGTTTTAAATTGCATTAAATGGAGAATCAAATATTTTATCAAGAAATCTTTTGATTGTAACTACTTTTGTTCAATTTATTGGTGCAACACTCTTCTTCTCTGTATTTTGGATATTCTTTCAAAAGAGAAAAGCAACAAAATATCTAAGCATAATCGGATCTGTCTTTGCAGTAGTTATAGGTCCATTAAATTTTATAATTATTTTAGTTCACAGGACAAATAAATTTCACATGACTATTATAACAATAACTCCTCTTCTACTAGTTCTAGCAGTTATCTTCTACACTATCGTATTCTTCATGACAGAAGATGTCCCAAAGATTAGCAAATATTCGTTCTTATCATTAGCAATATTATCTGTAGTTTACTCAGTAATTGTTGGATCAGCTTCTGCTTTTGGTGGTTTATTTGAATATATCGCCCATAGACTAGGAAATTCTCTATTGAATTACATAGTAGCT
>DXJF01000033.1 GCA_019057375.1 Candidatus Heimdallarchaeota archaeon | reverse complement strand
ATTATTACGGATGAAATATGGAAAATGTGCAAATTTGTAAAAAGAATTGATATCAGCCATTATTGTCAACTTCACTAGATTCAGTTCCCTTAAACCATTTTCCTATGATTGATTTTGCCTCTTGAGAGGGTACGTAGCTTCTATCATTCGCAGGTTTTTCAATAGCCCAATGGAAAAAATAGATGCCCTGGAGATAGTTTCCCCCTTGGAATTTACCATTTACTATCTGTTTCTTACTCCATACTTCATAAAGCGCTTTGTATGCTAAGTATTGCTCCTCGAAATCAGATTTACCCAGATACCAAGACCAAGGCTGATATGTACAACCTCTTTGACTAACGTAGCCAACTTCCGTCACTAAGATAGGTTTGTTCATCTTTCTTTGCCATTTATCCAAGGTATCAACCCATAATTCCCATCCATCTAGCAGATCCTCATAAGAAGGATCATGATATCCGTCCTTGACTTCAGCCCAAGGTTGATACCAATTGTCTCTACGATTTATGGGGAAGTAAAAATTCATGCCGATAACATCCAATTTATCCCAGAAGGGAACAGTTTCATAAGAATCAAAATTAGAAACAAAAACAACCATTCCTTGGTAGTGTTTTCTTATATTGTCAATAATTTGCTCCCATTTTTCTTTATATTTATGAGTCGAAGTTAATTCCACACCAGCTACAAATTGTTCTACTTCAGTCTTTTGTGCTAGCTTCGCATAGTGTTCGATAAATGTACTGTAACTTTCAAACCAGGCATCCCAATCATTTGGTCTGATTGTGCCCATCCACTGCCCCCTTCTTTGATGTTTAAGGTTGACTACTGGTTCAAGAAGAACCTTAAAACCTCTTTTGTGTAATTTATTGATGATATACTCCAGGGATTCATCAGAAGCTGTTTTTTCTTTATCAGCAAATATAGATGAAGATCTAATGTTATTCTGATAAACCAGAGTTTGTACCTCGACCCATTCTACTCCTATATCTTCCAAACGGTCCAGGTCTTTGTTTATCGAATAAGAAAAATATCTATCTTTTGAATATGGAGGAAGAATCTCTATTCCCTTTTGAAAAATTCTTTTGGCCAAAATTACTTTTTCTTCAAATGATTTTTCTTTTTCAAGTAGATCATAAATAGAACGAAATTCATACCCCATGCCCCTTAACGAATCTATGATTCTATTCAAGGATTTTTCCCCGAGTTCTTCATCTCTGTATAGATGGGGGTGATAAAAAAAGGATACTGAAGGATCTTCAAAACAGTCATAGATTTTCTTCGCACTAGTTATTATTTTGTCTATAGATTCTGAAGAAGAAACGTAACCTAAATCAATAGGACTAAAAACAGTATTGTCGCTCTTGAGTACGAACGGAACATTAATGCCATTCCCCGAATCGTATACTATGGGGAAAATCTCTTTGAAAACCCTGTAGTCTACCTCACTTGCTTGATAGTGAGGAGTTTCCCATATATCTGTACTCAGCTTCGCCTTTCTCAAAATATCTAGAGCAGCTATTACTCTTTCTTGAGCAAATTCTTGGCCATCTTCATCGACAGGTCGATTTCTAGATTCATCCCAGAATTCATAATCAATTCCAGTTTCACCATCGTACTGATGAGTATACCCATGTAAAACCAATTCTCCGTTATTCAACTGCATGCTTTTAAGGATATTTACTAGCTCAGGATTGTCCAAAATACTTATGTGAATATTTTCTTTTGGATTTACATAGACAGGGATTACTCCAAAATGGTAGGGAATGCTTTTTCGTTTTAGAAATTCACTAATGCTTGCCAAATTGAAATCCGAAGGTCCAGCATGTATATCCTCCAGTCTAAGAAGTACTTTTGGATCCTTTTTGTGGTGACCAAATGTTTCATGTAAGGCATCAAAAAAAGGAATTGGTTCATCCAGGTAAGGTATAGCAAGAGGCAGGTAGGAAACATAGAGAAAATTATCATTTGCATTTACGATGGCAGGAATTTTTTTTTCGGTTTCATTATCAACTAACCATGCCAATACTTCAGCTTTTGCTGGGTTTGTAAGGTGTACGAGTGATGTATCGGTGGGGTTTAGTTTGAAGTCATAGTTTCGGTAGCTTATTCTATCAAAATCCCTAGAATGCTTGCCAGAAACTTTAAAACCAAGTTTTCTGGCATTCAATTTCCAAGAATGATAATTAATCCATAAGATTTCTTTGGTTGTATTGTTAATATCATTTATTAATGATCGTGGAATCCTGGTATGGTAATTCTCTCCTATGTACATCAAGACGTCAAAATTATCAATTTCTCGCTTTTCATAATCTTGAACTAACTTCATATGGGTATTAATATCCCAATGGGAATCAATCAAATCTCTAAACAACTTAGCTCTCCCTAAGGTAGTAAGAGGACTGTCATTTTGAAAAGCTTCTGTGTATAATATAAGGACATTTTCTATTCTGGGATTAGTTTCAGGGGTTTTCTTGGGAAGATACCCTCTTTTACTCAAGATCTCAGGTATATTGGCATCTTTCGTGTCTTCAATCGGCTCATACTCTCCTATTAATCCTTTTTGAACAAGCTCCTCACCAACATTTTGGACTTCTTCTTGACTACCATTTACATCCACAATTACTCTGGTGAATTCTTTACCATCAACTCTTGCTTTTGTCAGGTATGGAAAATAACCAGCTCCTTCCAGCATTATTTGTGTTTCTAGCCCATTTTTTCCGCTAAGGTATGAACCAGCTACGAGGTCATATTCTATTTTATCCAGAGAAGCAGCAAATGCTGCGTTTGCCAGTAAAGCTAAACCAACCCCCAGGTTGAGGATCTGTATCCCAATACTATATAGAATTGAATGACTCTCTTCATTAGCTTGATAGCCGCCACCAACCATATCGCCAAGATTGTTTCCTATCACTTCACCTTCCCCCTCTGTTTTTGGAATTCTCTCTCATTTATGAGCTTTACGACTACGACAACGGGTATACTGAGAGGCGTGTACCCTCTGAAGTACTTGATTTAAAAGAAAAACGGCCTATTCTTCCATAATGGACACACAACAGGCTCTTCTCTTGAGAGAAAAGCTAAGAAAGGAGGAATAAGCCGTCATGAGAAGTATAGCAGAAAAAGCAGTAGAGAGTCAAGAGCAGCGGGGACAAGCTCTTTCGATAATGCTTGAATAGCAAGTATTCACGACAAAGAACAGTTTGATTTATGAGCACTAAAGAAATATGCAGCAAATTATTTTAAATTATTTCTACAATTTTCTCTGCTGTTTTACCATCCCCGTAAGGATTCTTCCAATTATTTCCTTTTCTAGTGATTTACCCAGATAATCTAACAATTTATGATATTT
>DXJF01000032.1 GCA_019057375.1 Candidatus Heimdallarchaeota archaeon | reverse complement strand
TGTGATCCTCAAGATTCTGACACAGATAATGATGGATTATCCGATGGAGAGGAAGTTTTAACGTACAACACCAATCCTTGGATAGCTGATACGGATGGTGATGGCATGCCCGATGGATGGGAAATCAACATGAACTTCAATCCTCTTGTTCATGATTCTTCAGAGGATGCTGATGGAGATGGGTTAACAAATTTTGAGGAATATTGGATAGGTACGGATCCACATGATTCAGATACGGATAATGATGGCATGAACGATTTGGAAGAGATAGTTTATGGAACAGATCCATTTGTCAATGATGCAAATTTAGATCCTGATGGAGATGCGTTAACCAATTATGAAGAGGTTACAATATACTTCACTAATCCATACAGTTCAGACACTGATGGAGATGGATGGAGTGATTATTTAGAGATAAATGGTATAGGCCCATTGAATCCTTCAGACCCTAATGATCCAAACAGCATTCCTTCTACGGGTGGGGGAGGAGGGTTTTCCTAATTCTTCTTCTTTTTCTTTTTTTTTATATATCAGGAACCCCCAATATACCTTGAACTTTTACTTCTTGAGTCTTACCCTCTTTTGTTTTTACTTCTAAAATTATTGTTACTTTAATCTTCTATTGGAAGAACAAAGAATAAGCAAACTGAAACTATCAAGAGCTCCTTCTCCAAAGTAAATGTTTCAATAATTACAAATGAGAAAGACAATTCAAATTTGCTATTATCTGTAGAAGAAAATCATCTATCTGATGAACAATATAACGATTATAATCAAAGAAGTATCAATTCTATAATTGAAAAAATCATGAATATTTTAGATAAATACTATTCAAAGGAAAATGGGGAAATAAGAATTGATAGTGCTCAAATCCTTCCAGAGTATTTTGCAAAATACTCCTCCTTCTTTTCCCTGAGTTATTACAGGTAGAGAAGTTAGATCCAACGAAAGGTGTAATAAAAAAAAATATTGATTATTCAATGTTTGAATCTGCGAAGATTGATGTTATTAAATTGAGGAAATTGCCCTGGTCATCAGAAATTAATGTAAGAGAACCATCTGTTCAGATGTTTAATTTTTTGGATATCTTGCATTTAATTCATGAAGGAAATCAAAAAAGGATTTTCTCACAACCCATTGTCTTTACAGAATCTTTTTGAATACTGAGTTATCTCTTTTATCTGATAAAATGAAATCCAAGTCATTTGTATTGAGTTTAGCTATTATGTTTCTTACAGTGAGTTTAATTCTTCCGCATCAAAACATATTGTCAAAACAGGAAAAACCAGAAGACTATTACCCTAGTTTTAATTATTTTGCCAATTCACCTACGGAATTCTTTAACGAAACACAGAACCCAAGATACACTCTAGTAGCTAGATTCTTTGGAATGATACAATATCCAAACAAAGCTAACCCCTCTATAATTGTTTTTAATGAAAAACTGAATATAATTACAACTGGCTCTTCTAACGCATCAGATTGGAATTTCACTTTACACAAAACAAATTCATCTCAAATACTTAATATAATTTCATCTGATTATGTTGATGAAAAATGGTATTTTGAGACCTTACCAACTCAAATGGAAGAGGGACTATATGATTTACAATTAAATTGTAGCGAAGGATCTGATTATCAGACTCATGCAGTAAAAATAATTGAGGAAAAGACATATCCATTTACATTTGTACACATATCTGATCCTCATTTCCCCTCATATTATTCAGACTTTAATACTTCAGATGTCAATCTAGAAGAATTAGCTAAAATTAAAGCGTTAAATCCAGATTTTGTAATTGTTACTGGTGATTTAATACAAGGTCCAACTTTGTATTTTCTTAATCCTGTGACTGGTGAGCATATGAGAGGAGAGATTCAGCTTCGTCTTGGACTTTGGGCTTTAGACACACTTGATCTTCCTGTGTATTATATACATGGGAATCATGAATTCTCTCAAAGTAACATGATTCCTGATACATTAGAAGTTAATTGGTATAACTACCTTGGACCTATTCGTTATCAAAACTTTACATATCTGGATTGGACCATGGTAGGTTTTGGTTCATCGTTTGAAGGACTTGATTCTGAAGAATTTCAAGAAGTTAACCAAATATTAACTCAAAACAGCGATGAAGCAACTATTCTGTATTATCACTATGATTTTCCATTAGGGGATCACGGTCAAGCTTCAAGTTTTCTTAGACGATTTCCAGTAGAAGTTGCTCTTTATGGGCATGTACATGAAGAAGATTTATACCTAGATGGAGGGACTCTTTATCACCGTCAAGAACCCCTTTTTAACAGAGGATTCACTCAATTTACAATTCTAAATGAAACAAGTTTAAGTGTAGATTCTCAAACTTATAATTTCGAATTAGTACCCAATATACCAACAAATCATTCAAACTATGCTTACTTATTTGCATTCCTTGCAGTACTCACACTTGCGGTAAGAAAGAAGAAGAGATTGAAACAATAAGATGTATTTAGTATCGGACAGCTTTATAATATACTAAATATCTTTACTGTAGTGTAAGGTGGTAATATGCTCGAAATTGAAAGGTATAAGACTAGCTTAAATGATGTTTTTTCATCACAGAGAAAATTTGAATTACAACTGTTAATAGAGAAGGAATTGGCTGATGCTAATTTCAAGATTGGAAAGATACCAAAAGAAGCTAATGATGTTATTCAATTGAAATGCATACCTGAATTTGTTAAATTGGAACGAGCTAAAGAAATAGAGAAGGAAATCCACCATGATCTTATGAGTCTCGTCCTTGCAATTTCTGAACAATGTGGTGAGTATGGTGGGTACATCCACCTTGGAGCTACTTCTTATGATATACAGGATACTATGAGAGGATTACAACTCAGAGAAGCTAAAAAAGTGATTATGAGCGCTTTAGAAAATACAATTGAAATAGTTACTAAATTAGCTGAAGAGCATAAGGAATTGGCATGCATTGGGAGAACACATGGAATACATGCGGTACCAACAACTTATGGAATGAAATTTGGGAATTTTCTAAATGAATTACTTTTAGCGAAAAAAACGTTGGAAGGATCTAAAGTTGCTTATGGTAAATTTTCAGGAGCAGTGGGAACTTATGCATCCTATGGAACCCAAGAAGTTGAAAAGATAATTCTTGAAAAACTAGATTTAGAGAAGCAACCAATTACTACACAGGTAATTTCTAGAGTAATTCATGCAAATTATATTTACAGTCTTGCACTTATTGCTACTGTCTTAGAGCATTTCGCAAAAGAAATCAGAAATTTACAACGAACCGAAATTAATGAAATTAGAGAATCTTTTAGCATTACGCAAGTAGGTTCTTCAACTATGCCTCAAAAAAAGAATCCTGAAAAGAGTGAAAGAATTTGTGGCTTAGCTAGGATAATTCGAAGCAAAATACAACCTACTCTAGAAAACGTGGGTTTGGAGCATGAAAGAGATTTATCAAATTCAAGTGCAGAAAGAGTTGTTTTTGCTGAAACTTCGATTTTAACCCATTATATCTTACTACAGATGAATGATATTTTGAAGAATCTGCATTTTAATATTCCAAAAATAAAAGAGAATCTCTATCTTCGGAAAGGAGCTCAATGTGCAGAACATCTAATGATTCGTTTATCAGACAAAATGGGAAGGCAGAAAGCACATGAATTACTCAAACAATTATCAAATGAAGAAGACTTTATAGAAGCAGCAAAAACAAACTCCATAGTTGCAGAAATATTTTCGTCCACAGAAATTGAAGATATTCTTGATCCGATGAATTACCTTGGATTATCAAAACAAATTATAGATGATTTTTTGCATTCAGTGAAATGATAGTTAAAATCTATTTTTTATCTTTAACTTCTTTCATGGATTTAATCTCTTTTAAGAATCTGTTCTCTGTTCTTAGAATTTCTTCTATAAATAGTGATTTATTGGACTTCTCAAGAATTTCTAACAATGCTATTTTTGGAGATTCATAAGATTTTGGGGCCCCTAAAATTGTTCTAATTCTGGATTCAGTTTGCCCTTCCCAATCTCCTATATTATACTGTAATGTTAGAAGTAGATTCCCAAACTCTTCTATTCCTGTGCTAGCAAAATATTCAGAAGCTTGAACAACTATTTCATTATAGTCACTCTCTATTTTAGACATGAATTGCCATAATAAATCGACCAAAAAAGTAATTCCTCTTAGATAGTAGAAGTTTCCTTCAGTAACAATCCCCTTAAGTAGAACGATGTAGTTATTTACTTCCTGATAAACAAACAAATCTGCAAGATTTTCTGAGTTTATCTCAATCACGAGACGAATTAGATTGAATAGAATTCCTATTGAAATAATATTTTTCTTTTCCAAAGTTTGTTGAAGAATACTTGTAAGGTCAGAATAAGCTTTAACATACTCTCCTGCTTTTATATCCTTAAGGGCTTCAAGATAACATAACCAGTATTTGAAGTCCTCATAACCCTCTTTGGTTAATTCTTGAATCTGAGACATTATTTCAGTTGTAAGCTCTTCATTATCTTCAAGAATATACATTAGTGTTTTTTCAACCAAAATTTGTCCCAATAAATTTTTAAGTTTATTTTCTCTTAAATACCTCTCTACAAATTTGTAGCTCTCTTTAGCAATATCAGTTTTGTTTGCATACTGACTAATTCTAGCTTTGTTGAGCTGGAGTATAACATTATCAAGCATATCATTGTTTTCACTTATGAGACCTTGTACCTTCGTATATCTTGCTAAACTCTCTCTGAAATCTCCTTTCAGAGCTAAAATATCTGCTATTTTTCGTAAACATCCTACACGTTTATTACGATCAAACACATCAGAGAAATGACTATAAGAGGATCTTAGCTTAACTAAAGCTTCATCGAATTTACCATCATTTATATCAAATGAAGCTTGAAGTTCTTTAATTTCTGCAATTTTCATACTATCTGAAATTCTTAAGAAGAAGTTTTTTGCATTATTTAAATGGATTGCTGCTTTTCGGGAATTACCTAGCTTTGTATAACCCTCAGCTATTAAGATATCACAGTTAGCACTACTATCCTCATCACCAACTTCCAAATATAGAATCTGGCAAGCAAGAAGAGTAAAGATATTTCTATCTATTTCATTATTTCGAGTTATATTAATTTGAGATCTTAGCCGTAAAGCATCGGTTTTTCCTTTTTGATATTGTATCTCCTCTGATAATGTTTCAATTTGATCTGCTCGTTTTAATGCAGAATCAAACTTTCCCTGCCTATAATCACTGGTAGCAATTTGCACCAATGCTTGAGCAAATTGCCTTTTGTTCCCTATATTTACGACTTGATTGTAGGCTTTATCAAAAATCTCTTGAGCCTTATCCTTTTCATTGGTAATTGCATAGCTTTCTGCAATAGCTAAAAGAGTTATGAATGATTTATTGTAATCACGATATTGGTTAGCAAGTGAATAAGCAACATTAAGGCTTTCTCTTGCCATCTTATGATGACCTAATTTAATCATTATCTGACCTCTAACAAAATGTCCTTTTGCTAGATAATATTGAGAAATTCCCTGTAATTTATCATTTGTTTGTGCAGATAGTATATTCCCCGCTTTTAGTTCTCCTTTGAGATAATGAACATGAGCTAAACCGATATCAACAGCTCCTATTAGAGGAACATTAGATATGTTTTCTGCTAAAACTCTTGCTTGAACATATATCTTATTTGAGGCAATATAATCAGAGGAATCAAGTTGTTGTTCCCCAAGTATTAATAATCCAATTAGCTGCCAAAACTGATCTCCTGCATTTTTTCTTTTGTGAATAAACTCTTCAATTTTCTTTATACCAGCTATATTACTTGCAGATTGAAGATCAATCAATCCTTCAGTGAAATCCTTTATGTCTTGAATTTGTTGATGTATTCTTCTCGTATTTCGAGGATCAAAAATATCCTCTAAGATGGTTTTGTAGCTGTCAATATTTTCTGAATCACCAATTAAATGCTTCAGATATACTAACCAGAAAATGGCTTCTATAAGAGGCATAAAGTCTGATGTTTCCTTTTCTATTATTTGCTGTAAAGTAGAGATAGCTTCATCAACCTCACCAATTTCGAAAAGAGCAACACTCCCCCATACTTTTGTACCTATAATGTCATCTGTAATCGCTTTGATTGCTAGATCATATTGCCCTGTTATTACGCCTATTTTGCTTGCTAGATACCTTAATTCCTCATCTTTCTCATAGACAGGATCATCAATAACATTCCATAAAATTCTCCCTATTTGTTTAGAGGCTTCGGATGTAAATTCGCCTTGAAGTGCTTTAATAATAAAATCTGCTAAATCTGGACTGATGCGGTTTCTGTGAGCAGCTATTTCAGGAGGTAAAGAATCTGTCATTGATAATCATCTGCAAGCTATAATAAAAAAACAACGGAGATTAAGATAAAAAAGTTTGTGTAACTGTTACTCTGTTCTCAAAGCTTCAAGATTCACATTAACTACTTCTTTAACTCCAGGAACTCTTTCCTTTAGTACTTTTTCTACATAACCAGTTAAAGTCATTTGACTATAAGGACACCCTCTACATGCACCTTGTAATTCTACTTTTACTGTACCATCTTCTTCTACATCTACAAGTTCAATGTCTCCACCATCTTGTTGTAGTGCTACACGGATTTCGTTTAATGTTGCTTGAACTTTATCTTTCATTATAATCACAATAATTATTGGTTGAGTGTATTTGAGTTTTGCATTTATAAGTGTGATTTTTTGTACACTAATTTTTTGGTTTAGATAATCTTATACCCAAAGAGTCGTAGAGATTGCTTTTACTAATTTAGATTTTCTCTTCTCTTTCTATTTTTTGAAAAATATCACTTGTAAAAGGTATTAAAGCAATAATCAGTTCTCTTGTAAAAACGTCCTTTCTGAATATTCTATTTCCTGTAAATATAGCTGTGCTACCACCCTTTTGTTTAACATTTTCTTCATTTGTTAGTCTATCCATTATATCCCCTAGTTCCAAAGTTCTACTGTTCACTAGTTCCTCATAAACTAACTTTGGAAGAGGCATTCTACCTCCTCCTGCAATTGAATCTCTACCTGAGTTATTACCTACACATACATACCAAGTTAGAAAAGCGCCATGATCATCACAATCCATACCACCTTCCATACTAACAAAAAAATCTGCTGTTTCTTCTTTTCTAGCAACCTGAACCCGTTTTACTGCTGAACTAAGTGTTTCCTTAGAAGACAGAGGTTGTCTTAAAATTTCCTTATGATTGCTCATTTCGAGAGGAAAATAAAGTATATTTTCAAAAAATGAACTAAAAGCTTCTTTTACTGCTTCAATTTTAACTGGATTGGTGGAACAGATTACAACTTTCATCTATTTTCAGACTCTAAATAATGATATCTTTTTTAAGCATGATGTACAAAGGTAGTTTAGGTGTTAAGGATGAATGAGTGTCATTACTGTAGAAACCCAGTACAATCTCATTGGAACTTTTGTCGTAAATGTGGTGCAAGATTGCTACATAAGGATGAACCGGAACTAATTGTTAAGTCCAAAGAAGTCATTGAAATTGCTACGGTAGATCCTACTTCTCCCACTGGTATGATTTATGAACCATTGGAACCTGAAGAAATTGAAGTGGAAGAGAAGGAGGAGGAGATAAAAGAATTAACTGATGATGAACTAGTAGAGAGAATAGCAGATGTTATAGTAAAGAGAGATGATTTTAACGCTCTTTTGAAAAAAAGAACTGATATTAATGCAGAAATCGATAAATTACTAGATAGGGTAAAGAATAAATTAATTCCTAAAGATGAAGCTCTACCCAGAATCAAGCAGTTAAAAGAAGAAGTAGATTTGGTTATTTCTGAAGAAAACGAATTTAAAAACTTCTCTGCAATTTTGCCAATTGAAGAAATCATAGAAGATAGAAATAATGAACGCACGAAGCTCAAAAAACTCTCTGGACTTAAAGGAGATAAAGCCGTTAGTAGAGCTACTTTAGAAGAAATGGAAACAAGGTTCAAAAAGAACATAGAAAATCTTACAACTAAACTCAATATAGAATTGGCTAAAATGCGCAAAACTTTTGATGCTCTTGAAAATAAGATGAAATCATTACAAAGAGATTTAGAAGTTCTATATGTAAACTCACAAACTGGTGAGATTTCAGAAAAGAAATATGAGAAGCATAAGTTAGAGAAATCAAAAGAAATTGATAAGATGAAGAAAGTAAGTAAAACTGTTGCTGCGATATTAGCAGAAGCAAGATAAACGGTGTCTAATATGATATCTGATCCAATTCATACGATAAATGAAAGAATTACAATAATAGATGGTCCCTCTGGAGATGGGGGAGAACGTAATAGAGGATATTTGCTAGGTAAAGATTCCTTTGCAATAATCAACACTGGAAGAAGAGGAAGCATAGAGAACACATTTCTAGAAGCAATTTTCAATAAGGGAAAAGATGCAAAAGATGTAAAATTTATTTTCCTTACACATCCCTATCCTGACGTGATGGGGGGAGTGTACAAACTAAAGAAAATATTTCCTAATGCCCAAGTCGCTATTAATGAAAAATGTAAATCTCTAATGGATGACCCTAATAATTTAATTAAAGCGGATAATTTCAATTTCACAAGAAAGGAGAAATTATACTTTGCCGTTAAGAAAGACCCATTCGATGATTTAGATTCATTCAAACCAGATATTTATTTCAAAGATGGAGAAAAATTTGAAATCGATGATACAAAATTGATGGTAATAAATTTTGATGGGATATGTAAAGGTCACAGTATGTTTTTTGCAACTGCGGAAAGAACCATGTTTACTGGTGATGCACTCAACTTGTATCCTGCTCTCTCTAGCAGCTATTTAATTGATTATTCAGGTTCTTATAAAGTGTGGTTGAGAAATATCGAGTTTCTCGAAAAAGCAGAAATTTCCATGATATGTCCTGCTCATGACAATTATCAAGAAAATCGACATGTTATACCTTACGTAAATGATGTAAAGGAAGCATTTCATCAATTTGAAAATCAACTAGAAATGGCGATGACAGAACAAAAATATCTGACTATGAATCAACTTATAGAAAGAGTTCATAATTCTCAAGGTATCGTTTGGTATCATCCCTATTCTATATTGGCACCAAAAACTAACATGACTGCCCATCTGAATAAACTAATAGATGAAAACAAAGTTCAGAAAAATGAGAAATCTGACCCAATAACTTATACTTACATAGCACCAAGAGACGATGTATTCTTTTAAGCAAATTAAGCTTAGAAACTTTTTATTACATCTTCAACTAGTTTTAGTGGATTTTCTACTTTTTGTATAGATATTTGTGCAAAAGCTTTATTTCCTCCACCTTTATTTCCTGTAATTTCTAGAAGCTTCTTAGTTACTTCATTTGCTGGAATATTTTCATCTGAAGATAAAATGTAAAGAATTTCGTTCTTTCCTATTATAACTACAAGAAATCCTTCAATCATCTCTTTAGCCGCAGATTGAATTGCTTGACGATCAATTTCTGGTAATTCAAAGAAAATGCATGATAAGCCATTGATTGTTATCTTCCAATGTTGTAGATTACTAAAAATCATTTTAAGTAATTTTACATTTCCTGATTGTAGGACATGGAAGTTGTTAAGTTTATTTTGTATCATCTTAACAAGTTTCTCATCTTTCTTTTGAGTTAGCTCTTCTAAAGCAATCATCATTTTTCTTTGTTGATTTGCAAATGTAAAGCCATATTGATCAACTAGAAGTTTGAGAGTATAACCCTTTAGATTTTCAAGAACTATTCCCTTGACTTCAGAAAGATTCTTCACATGTATACCTCCACAACAGACTAAATCAAATCCTTCATCTTCACCAAGTTGAATGAGTCTAACAGTTTCTTCATCTGAGGTCTTTCCTCTTGTCCTTTGTTTGAATTTTTTCTTATATTCCTCTTGATCTACAACAATCGATTTGATTTTAGTTCCCGAACTTATAATATCATTTGTTTGTTCTAAAGCCTCTATCACTTGCTCAAGTGATAATTTTATAGAAGTTTCAATATCAATCTTCCCTTCCTCAAAATTAGCTTTTAGAGTTCTACATTGATAAATCTCTTCTAGAATATGAGATATGAGATGTTGCGAAGAATGTGCTTTCATAAATGAATATCTTCTTTTCCAATCTAATTTTAGAAGTATTTCTTTTCCTATCTCAAATTCAATATTTCCTTTAGATTTTATTTCATGCCAAATTCCCTCTTCGTCTTTATAGACATTAATTATTGGAAATTCCTTATCAGCATAAACAATAGTACCTCTATCTGATAATTGCCCCCCTCCTCCCGGATAAAAGAACTTCTGACTGAACTGTACTTCCTTTCCTCTAATTTTAGTTATTTTTCCTGTCATTTCTTCTTGATATGGAATTTTCCAATATGCAGGGATTGAAAACTCTTTAGCCATACTTGAAAAAGACATGAAAGAATAAAAAAAGTTGTGTTTGACAGCTTTCTCTTTAATGAAAGAGAAAATGGAGTTTATTTATTAATTTTGCTCCACAATTTATACATAATGTATCTACTGCATTATTCGAGGTTTCGCAATGAATACAGTATTGTTTAGAAATATGTAAAAGATTTTTGTAGTATTATTCCAAAAATTTTTAACAAAACAATATTTCTTGTTTCTGATAGCTAATGAAAGCGAGGCTAGAGAAATTCTTTAACGCCAAATCATTTTGTGTTGTAGGTGCTTCTACCACTCCCAATAAACCTGGGAATGTAGTAGCATATAATTTTGTACACTTTTTTCCTGGGAAAACGTATCTTGTTAACCCAAAAGGTGGAGAGCTATATAATAATAAATTATACAAATCAGTTTTAGAGATAGATGATTCAATTGATGCTGCATGCATTATCGTTCCAGCTCGATATGCTCCTTTTGCCTTACAAGAATGTGGAAAAAAAGGTATAAAGAACATAATTGTTACAACTGGTGGTTTTAGTGAAATTGGGGATGAAGGAATCAAACTTCAAAAACAATTGTTCGATATTATGAGGGAGTTTGAAATTAATGTTATTGGACCAAATTGCTTAGGTTTATACTCACCAGCTCTTGGTTATGATACAATGTTTTTACCAGATAGTAAATTAAAAAGACCAACTAACGGACCTGTATCAATATTCACTCAAAGTGGAGCTTTTGGTGCTGCTTTCATTGATCAGCTCTCTCGTTTAGGTTCTGGTAAATGGGTTTCCAAATTTATTTCATATGGAAATGCAAGTGACATTAACGAAACTGATTCTTTAGAATATGTTGGACAAGACCCTGATACAAGAATGATTATTATCTATCTGGAAGACTTCAAAAATGGCAGAGAATTCATGCAAAAAGCAAGAGAAATATCTCTAAAAAAACCTATTATGGGAATTAAAGCAAACCGTACTGAAACTGGTGCAAAAGCAGGAGCCTCACATACTGCGGCATTGTCAGCTAATGATGTAATAGTGGATGACTTACTAAGTGATGCAGGAATAATCCGAGTAATTACATGGGACCAATTAGAAGATTGTGTTTTAGTATTTGGAACTCAACCTTTGCCATTGGGAAATAAAGTAGCGATTGTAACAGATGGTGGTGGAGCTGGAGTAATGGCCTCAGATATGGTTTCTGATTGTGGTCTTACACTTGCTAAGTTCTCAGCTGATGTACAGAAAAAACTCGATGACACTTTTCCATCATTTTATGCAACTGGAAATCCAATTGATATAACTGGAAGTGCAACAGCAGAAGATTATCGAATTGCTTTAGAAGCAGTTTATGATGATCCAAATGTTGATTCAATTGTTAATATCTGTATTCCAGTTATACCTGATTTAGATATAGAAGAATATATCAAAATTACAAAAGAATTAGCTAAGAGAAAAGAAAAACCCTTTGTAACGGCTTTAGTTGGAGGCGAAGAGGCAGATTATGCAACTGCAGAATTATTAAAAGAAGATTTACCCGCATTTGAAAGTCCTGGTAGAGCTGTCAGAGCATTAGGTATGCTTACTGGCTATACTAAATATCTTCAAAAACATGGGGTGGATCCAAGATCTATCAAAATGGAGGACTAAAAATGAGTGGAATAAAAGAAATACTTACAGTAATCCAATCAGAACAGAGGAAAGCTGTTCTAGAACATGAAGCAAAAATGATATTGAGAAAAATGGGAATAATTGTTCCTCCTTCATCTCTAGTGAAAACAAAAGAAGAAGCTATTGAAGCAGCAGGCAGATTTGGATATCCTGTAGTTATGAAATTGATGTCGGTTGAAGTTTTACATAAAACAGATTATGGCGCAGTTGTAATAGATCTACAATCAGAAGAGGAAGTAAAATCAACATTTGATGATTTTATGAAAAGATTCTCAAGTGTTGATGTTGCGGGTATTCTTGTTGAAAAAATGGTTGGTAAAGGTCTTGAAATGATTATAGGAACAAATACTGATCCAACATTTGGTCCTGTTATTCTATTTGGAGTAGGGGGAGTCATGGTTGAAGCAATCAAAGATGTGGTCTTTCGTTTATGTCCAACAACTCAACCTCAAGCATTACAAGCTATTGAAGAAATCAATGCAAGGGTTTTGTTAGAAGGTTTCAGAGGAATGCCAAAGGTGAATAAAGAAGATCTTTCTAATTTGATTGTAAAACTTTCAGAATTAGCATGGAAATATAAGGAGTATATTGCGGAAATGGATATTAATCCAATAATAGCAAATGAGGATGGATTATTCCCTGTAGATGCAAGAATAATTCTGAAGTAATTCTCTTCTTCTTTTCTTAAGTAAGTGAAAAAGTAATTGCGAAAAACTAAATTTCTTCAAAATACTCTTCTAATTCCACTTCCTTTTCTTGTTCCTCGGCAGAGAACCTAATATCCAAAGAAGAAATGGTTTCTTTCAGTGTTTCAAGTACTTTAGCATCATCTTCATAGTGTTGGGAGTCGATGATTCTTTTGTAAATTTCTTCAGGAAGATCCTCAAAATATCTAATACCATAGGCTATGGCGTCTCTAACTCTAGGATCGGAATCACTTTCAAGAATTTTAATTACTCTTTCCATAGTTTCTTTATCATTTAGATAAAGTATGCACAAAGCACCTGTTGCCCTTTCTAATGGAAAGCTACTTGCTAGCATTGATACAAGATTCTGAGAAGTTTGAGCTTTTTCTCCTCGTTTTGTTAAAATCATGGCAAGCCAAGTTTTTAGGTATGGTGGAGATTTGTAAAATTTCTCATCTAAAGAAGGAATATCTAAATCTCTCCTGAGGAGTAGCTCTTTTAGTGCTGTATCTTTATTATCACCTGCTAAAGAGAGTAACAAAGTACCTAGTTTATCTTTTCTAAAAATAGCTACTAAAACTATTGGAACATAGAAAAGAGCAATTAATGGATATACTCCCACTCTGTTATATATTAAACCATTAACTGCATAGAAGAAGTAAAAAATTCCTCCAATCAATCCAGCTATTTTTAGAGGATATTGATAATTAAAATTGCTTCTTATAATTGGATTCTTAACCCAGAAGTAACTCAATGAAAATGCGATGAACCCAATAGAAATAGGAACAGCTGTATACAGAAATACTGTTGTACCAATAACTGTTTGTTCAGTTATCGCTGTCGTTAGATACATAGTACCAAAATATAGAGCCAATGGAATTGTAGTTCCTAAAATCACGGCTGTCAATCTTCTTCTAATCGATTTTTCCTCAAGAAATTTTGTTTGTTTTTTCAATGTAGGAATCACAGATTCCCCCATCTGGAGAGTAGCCTTAGACATTGTTGACAACAGTCCAGTAAAGCTTTGCTTTCCATATTTTTTCGTAATAAGTGAATTAACTAAACCAACTAGAACAATGAAAATAATAAGTGAGAATAAAATACCTAAGTATGTAAAAACAAATTGCAATATTATTTCGATTAGAAGAACTACTAGGAAGAATCCAAATAAAACCATTCCCTGATTTCTGATTGTTACATATGCTTTCTTAAAGAATGCAGCTGTGTCTCTATAGAAAACTAGAGGATATGCAATCATTCCTGCTAAACCTGCATATTGTAACCCTTGCAAAGTTTTGATTAAGGTAGCTGATATATATGATTTCTCGGGAAAATCCCATTTTAAAATAATAAGAAATTCAACAATATTTGTGGATTCATATCCAAATGCAAAACCAAGGAACAATATGATGATAGATAACTCAATTCTCCTACTTAGATGATAAACCATTATCGTTACAAATGCAATAAGAGAATAATATAGAATATCATTTAACAAAGGTAAGAGAAGTGAATAAGATTTAGTTTGAAATGCCTCGATTAGATATTGAGGCATTGAAAACTGTGATAATAAATAGAACATCAATAATGTAGATGCCGCAACAATTGCTACTCCATCTATCGTTCCAACTTTCTTGTTCAACGAATACATTATTCCAGAATAAAGAAGAGCAAATACTGCTGCTACTGCTAAAATAGAAGCTATAAGAATTATGTATTGATTTGTTGACTGCCAATCAACACCACCTCCATTTCCAGGATCTCCTCCATTACCGTTTGGATCAAAAGGATTCGCAATACCGGCAATTTTGTTAACAGCTGGTTCCAAGAAAGTATTATACAAGTAAGATAGACCAAAAACAAATGAAAGACCAAAAAATGCTACTTTGGCTATGTTGAATTTATTTTTAGCTATTTTTTTAGGTGTATTAATTCTAATCCCAAGTTTCATTATATAATATACAGATAAACCTACAACTGCTAGTAAAGTACCAACATAAAGTGAGATGTAGGAGTTTGGATTTATAGATTCAGTTTGCCCAAAGAGATCTTTGAAGAGATTTGCACCAACTAGAAAGCTTACCAAAGCTCCTAAAAGAATACCTAGAAGTTGACCACCAAATTGAATAGTCCAATCCATAAAAATTAAGTCTCTTCCTAGAATTACACTAAATGATTCATATTGGTCCTTTGGTAAGACACCTTTAGCTTTAAAATTCTTCCAAAATTTATTGAGGAATTGCCTTATTCTTGTAGAAAAGTTCTTCACTTGTTCAGGCTCTGGCAAAGTCATTTATTAAACCTCAATATCACTCAGTATTACATCAAACTGTGTTTTTCTTCTCTTTCTTGATTTTCTTAATCTTTTTGTAATTTTATAAATGATGAAAGATACTATCACAACAGCTATTGCAATTCCAGTATAAACTATATTCCAATTTCTAGTTACTTCAATAAATAATTGATAAGAATTATCAAACTCGTAAAGCTCATATATTTGACTTTCAGAATCTGTAAAAATGGAAATATTCCAAACCTTCAATCCGAACCCCTGAAATTCTTCAAAAATGATTGGGATCGCTTCCATTATGTCAAGTCCCCCTTCAATTTTTTTGTTGATTCTTATTGTATCATTGACAACTACCCTTACCCAAAAAGGAGCAGAAGGTACTGAACCATTATTCTGAACCATTATATCCAATTGAAGTCTCCTGAATTCTGTAAGATTTGTTGGACTTACAATTACTTCTCTTACATTTATGTTAGGGAATCTATACCAAGACGGAAAGAATGTGGTTGTGTTTTCGAAGTATGATATTAGATTAAGTGGGAAAAGATTGTTAGCAGAACTGTTCCAAATTGCTGATTCTGGGGGCGAGGTTAATAGAAAACCATGAAATGAACCATTCCCAATGATACCAAGAGAATTGTTCCAGATATAGGTTAATGAATCGCCAAGATTCTTTTCAACAAATCCTCCTAAATCATAGTAAATGGTTCCATTATCATCTGATATAACTGGAATTATCCAAGATTCTTCTCTATGAACAATAATACCTAATTCTTGATTTGTATAACTTAAAGCTGAATAATAAAATTCAGCATAAGTCATTTTCTCTGATGCCATGTACTGAATTGTTGCTTTATGAGCCGTTCCATCAATAGTATAGTCGTACATTACTGTTAATGAAAAATTAATATAATTACTAGTAATATTGAAATAAAATTCACCAGAAGCAAGACCACTATTAGAAAGTGTTATCACTCCGTTTTCAGGTAAATTCGTTAATGGATCATTCAGATTACTTGTTATAGGATGTATATCTTCTCCTTCACCTATTGTAGATAAAGTTAGTTCAGTGTTACCCTGTAATAGGGGTATAGAGTCAATATCTTGAGCTGGATATCCATAGTATCTTTTACCCCATAAAAAGCGAGGAATTGCAGTATATGCAAATGATCCTCCAGTAGTTGAGAGAGAATAAAATACCACACCTATGGGTGCATTTGCTTCTACTATTGTTCCTTTTTGTACATCTAGTTCTAATATGTCACCTATAATCGGTAAATTATAAAATTCTGCTTCCTCTCCTGGATGTGTGACTGTGACATCTGTTAAGTTGATTCCAGCTACTATCATTGCTTTCATATTGTCATATTGACTTTGATACTGCTTCCCCCACATAGACATAACAAGAGTTGAATATGAGAACGTATCATCAAAAGATGAATTACTAAATGGATGATACACATTTATCTGAAGTGGTGCAAAAGTTTGTATTAAAGACCCATTAGTTAAATTAGGTTCAAGCAAAGGGTTGATTATTAATGTTTCATTTGCATTTAATATGGTCTCATTTCCATGTTCTATGGATTCGAAACCGAAGATTATCGGAACACCATCATAGAATGTATTGATTGTTATTAAAGTCGGAGCAAATGGTCCAGATTTTATTACTAAAGGAATTCTATAATTCATATATAATCCTCCTGCAGAACCCCCACCACTTGTATCTGAACCTCCTCCATCTGGAGGGGGAATATCTCCTGAGCTAGGACTCCCAGCAATTGCGTACTCAAAAGTTGTGATAATTATGAAATTGCTTGAGGTTATGATTAACAGTAGAACAAATAGAGACTTGACTCGAACGTATTTCATCTTACTAGTCCTCTCCTCTTTGAACCAAAATAAGTAAGCAATAGTTTTTCTGTTAGAACAGTTGTTGGCGCATCTATCACTTCTATATTTAAACCTCTAACTTCTCGCTTAAATTCATTAATTTTTCTAATCTCGAGGCCGAGCTCATACATGAACTTTCCTCTTTCAAGTAAATTACTAAAATTAACAATTTTTATTTCTCCTGTTTCAGGGTCTTGATATTTTACTTGTCTAGGGTTTTTAGGAAACAAAAATTCTTCCGGATCATGAATATGAAATAGTTTAAAATCGTGATGCTTAACATTGGCAACCTTGAACCCATCCATTGCTTCTTCAAGATTACTATGAAGGTCTGTAAGTACTATTATAATTGATCTTCTCTTCTGAGCTAAGGCAATTTCTTTTACAGTTTCACCTATATTTGTACTACCAAATGGAGCTATTTTCAACATTTCATTGAAAATATGATAAAGGTGTGTTTTTCCACCTCTAGCAGGAATATATTTGTGTATTTTTTCTGAGAAAGATACCCATCCAAAATTATCTCTGTTATTCATAACAGTATATGCAAGGGTGGCAATTGCTTCAACTGCCATTTTAATTCTGGGATTTGGTTCACCCAATAACATAGAATAACTGGTATCTAACATTAATATAACATTTGTATTCCTTTCTTGTTCATAGTCCCTAACTATTAATTTGAATGGAACTCTGGATGATGCGTTCCAATCTACAAATCTGAGATCATCGCCCTCAATATATTCTCTTAAATCTGCATATTCAGTACCAGGTCCTCGAAAGATGGATCGTCTATGTCCTTGAAGGAAGCTAGTAGTTTTCTCTTTTGCAAGAATCTCCAATCTCCTTAGCTTCTTTAGAGGAATTTTAACGCTATCTTTCTTCTCTTTCACAGTTTTTAGTTCACCTGCTACTGACATTAATTCACCTTCGTTTTACAAGTTCTTCATAGATGTTTGCTGCAGAAGTTAGAATATTTTCACCTTGTTTCAAAACATAATTATCATCCCAAAGTAAACTATCAACTACTTTGAAAACTTGAATAGCTTCCTTGTGTAATTTTCTATCATCTTTAATTATATCTAAGACAAGATTATTTAGACCAACCAGAGATACAATGTTAACCTCCCCCTTGACAATTCTAGAGAGCAGTTTCTGATAGGTTTGGATAATTTTTATAGATTCTTTTCCTTTCTTCTTAATTTTATCCATGTCGATAACTAGCGGTTCTTTCTCTTTTGCTCTATCCTTCATTTCCTCCTCTAGAATCTCATCAAGTTCTTTGTCCACACCTCTCGATATTCTAACTTTCTTTTTGATTAGTATTGAAATAAATGCAAATAATGGGAAGAAGTTATACATCCAGCTTGGTTCATGAATTCCTTTCTGTTCTAAATTTTTCGTAAAATATCTATTCAGAGATAAAACTACTACTAGAACAATAAGGAACAAGTTGCAAATAATCATCCATGAATAAGATGGATTGTTGGCATTCATAAAAATCATTACTACTGCACTTAGGAAGAACCAGATTGCCATTGTGATGAAGATATAGCCTTCTTTTTGCCAGAATAACCATACACCAAGAACACTTGATATTATTGTAACTGCATAAAATATCAAAACTTGAATTACAGTAATTCCTGACCAAAATGTGAAATAATATCCAACTAGCATTAGTGATGCAAACATTGTTGCTCCGATTGCGACCTGAAACATTTGTCTTGTTTGGCTCTCAAATTTGATATCTTGTCTTAGCTGTTGTCTGTCGAGACTACCTCTGAATTTTTCATAATTTTGATAAAGAACCGCAAACAAAAGTCCACCTAGAAACCCTATATTCAAGATTGAAATAAACTTTGTAGTTTCAATCAGCGCCCCCGCATCTACTTCATATACTTCTAAGAATTTAGTAAATATATCTCCGTGGAAGGACATTGGTGCAAAGCTAATAATTAGTACAACATACATTAACCAGAATAGATTATTTGCAGAACTAATGAGATCTAGAACTACTGGTGGTTCAGAAACTGTCCACTCAGCTCCACTGAGAAATCTAGGCATTCGATCTTGAATATATTTTGCACGAATGATTCTTTCTAGAATCTCTGCACCAACAATTATTAATCCTATAATCGGTAGCGCTATCCAAATACCTAAACCACTTGGATTTGTTCCTAAAAGAAGTAAAAACAAATTTACTCCTGTCGCACTTGCAATACTTTCTCCTGCTGCAGGAACTGTTGCCTGTAAGATAGAAAAGAGTATAACAATTAAGAACGGGGTGAGTTTGAGGAATGTGTACCAAATCTTTTCAAGTCTAACGCGAATTCCAACCCCTCTAGCTGTCTCTACTAATGTAGCATTCAGCTCATAAGGATAGAGTTTTCGAGTACCTTTTACTACTGCTCTAGATGCACCTTTGAACACCCTTGTTCTCATTCCAAATGATCTCATTAGAACATCCATCTTCTTCATGGATCTTTCAAGCGGAGTTGTAGTTTCTTCAGAACTCATTTCTTATCATCTCCTTTCGTTTTTCTACCTTTCACCTTTTCCTGGATTTTCGTATATGCTACAAAGATAGATGGTAGAGATATAATCCCAATAATTACAAGAAAAATGAATATCCATCTAACGAAAGTCTGTGGATCGGGAAAGCCTGGAAGATTGATTACGGGTAACGCTTTACTTTTTTCAACTTCAATATATGTTTCATCTCCAGGAAATTGAGCAAAAAACTCTTGAGCAGCAGGAACTCCAGTACTATTAGCAATAATCTTGATGGTTATATTGAATCTCTCTTCATCTGGTGGGACAAATGTTTTATTAAATTCATAGATTTGATCTATTTGTGTAAGGTTTTGGTTTATTATTTTTGAACCAGATGAGTGAGGAATTGGATCTTCTGGATAATTAAAGAAGAAAGAAACTAAAGTTAACGAGAGATTCTCACCTACTGCTAATCCTGAAGTTTTTATTATGACTGTTATATTTTCATATTGATTTTGTTGCCAAGTGAGAGGTGCTTGAGAAACGACCGTGAAATTAGTATTTTCATCTATTTCAAATGAATATGTGGGGGAAGTATACACACCTTCTTGCCCAACTGAATGATAAATTGGAAATATACTCGCAATAAGAAGCGATATCACCATAAAATAGAAGATTTTTAATTTGGTTTTCATTTTTGATCTTTTCTCCATTTTTCTATTTTCTCGATTAATTTCATTACGGATTCTAAATAATCTCGAGCTTGTTGTTTATTATAGTAGATCTGCTCATCGCTTATCCAGCTGTTTGAAAGTGCTCCCCCTACTGAGAGAATCTCTAAAGTCTCAGTAATAAGGTTGGAAGGAATATATTGTCTGTCTGTTCTCTCATGGATTTCTTCAGGCGCTGCTAGTAAGTTTACTGGTACAATCCTACTAATATATCCCAATAATTCCCAGTACTCACCCAACATTGCTTTCCATGGTTCTGATGAAGCATCTATTTCCTTAGCTCTATTCATAGCCTGTAATTGTATTTCTTCAACTGAAACAAGCATTTCATATTTTTGCTCCTCTTCTTGAATTTTTCTTAACATTCTTCTTCGAACAATAAAATATGTTAATAGAAAAGCTAGAATAGGTGCAATCAAACCTAATAAACTGATAAATATAAGATTTCTACTTAAAGAAGCCCTCTGCTCTTCAGATATTTTTGTTTCAACTCTGAAGTGTTCAAATCTAGCAGATTGATTTTCTATTGCTTCAATTACATCAATAAATGAATAAGTAATTTGCGTTGAAAACAAATCATGATAAGGATCAATATCTCTATCTTCATCAATGAAAGTTACTTTTCTTCTACCTTCTGGAGTTTGACTTAGAGTTAGAATGCTTTCAGGTGATGCACTGTATAATATTGCCCCCTCTGGAACAATAACTGTAAATTTGATATCTGCCTTTGAATAAATTGGTGGTAGAGATTCATCTTGCAATACAGGATCGACGAATAATAACCAGAAATAATCAAGATATACTAGGATATTGCTATTGTTATAATATGTATAAGGTCGTACTATTTCATACTCAATAAAGCCTTGAAGATTTCTTATTACATATTTATCACTGAATTGTTGATAAGATAGGGGGGCATGAAATTCATTATATGCTCTGAATTCTAAAACTGAACTTGTATCAGCCCAAATACTGAAATTATCCACTGTAAAAGGTAATTCCATAATAACTGTCTCAAATGCAATTCCATCCTCTCCCAGTTCGATAGAGGCTTCATACCTAATATCTCTTTCACTTGTCATGATGGGAGTATATCCCTCTATTGTAACCATTTTATTATTTGCTACAACATCCATATCAGTTGTCATCTGCTGATTCGTATAAAGTGCTGGAGAGATTAAAAGTAAGATAAAGAAAGCGTTGAAGAGTGATGATACTCTTTTCCGGGGGTCTATTTCAGCTTCAATATCTTTTAACATCTTTTTAGGCATACTTCGTGCTTCATTAAGCTTGGATTTGAATTTCCTTTTAGCTCTTAAATAACCAAAGAGTGCAGCAAATATGCTAATTGCTATCGCAATAAATGCAATAAGTTTAAAGTAAATTTGTAATAGATTTAACAAACTCTCAACTTGTTCAATCTCTTGTTGTTGAGATTGGTTTTCAAACATCTGTTCTGTAAACTGTAGATAAATTGGATCAAAATTGTAAGTAATTTCATATGTCAACGGTTCATGGAATGGGTCCATTGCTCTTTCTTCATAATCCCATGTTATTCCAAAAGAGTCCCCTTCTTTAACAATTACTGCATTATCGGTGGGAGCAAAACTCACTAGACCAGCATCCTCGGGTAATAATTGTTTATTATGATATGTTACTGGAGAATATCTTTCGTCTCCATCGGGAGTTAGATAACTAAATTGAGCCCAAAAAGTGTCAAATATTACTACAAAGTTGGTATCAAGGAAATAATCAGGATAATAATTGCTCCTAATTCTATAGTTTAATCCAGTTGTTCTTGGTAACACCCTTATTCTGTCGGGTTCAAGAAAATAATCTTGATCCTCATTCATATCACCGATGCCATCCCAAAAGACTATTTCATACATGTCGGAAGTATTCCCATAGATGGTTAGGTATCCACCAGGAGAGTTTAAGTCAACCCAATAGATATAGCCATCTGTTCTCATTGTATCGTTTTTGAAATAATACTGATCTTTAGAAATTACGACAGTGAAATCAGTTTCTTGTGCGACTACATTATTGGTTTTAGCATTGATAATGTAGATACTCCCCCCCACTAACATAACCATTTCTAAACAAATAACGATTAGTAAGAAATACTTACGATTTAGCTTCATGAATCTCAATCTCTATTATTGAATGCTTGGAGCGGGAGTATGTTTTAGAATCCTGTCAATGATTATCTCCGAAGTGGTCCCGTCGAATTCATACTCAGGTTTAATGAGAACTCTGTGACGAAGAACATTTTTAGCCACTTTTTGAATATCAAGAGGATTAACATAATTTCTTCCATCCATAGCTGCTGATGCTTTGGCTGAGATGGTCATCCAAAGACTAGCTCGTGGACTAGCACCCATGTAAACCTCCTCACTTTCTCTAGTTAAAGTGACAATTCTAACAATATACTTAGAAAGCTCTTCAGAAATACTAACTTCTTTTCTAACAACCTTTTGTAAACTTATTACTTCAGCAGCAGTTAGTACTGGAACAATTTCATCCAGTATGTCATAAGAATCATACTCTCCAGTGAAACGATTGACTATCTCAGTTTCCTCGTCTTCAGTGGGATAGGATACTAAAACCTTGAATGCAAATCTGTCGATCTGTGCTTCAGGTAAAGGATAAGTTCCTTCGGTTTCAATTGGATTCTGAGTTGCGAAAACTATGAACGGATCTGGTAGAGCTGTTGTTTGTTTTTCTATTGTTACTTGTTTTTCCTGCATGCTCTCTAACATCGCTGCTTGTGTTTTTGGTGGTGCTCTGTTAATCTCGTCTGCAAGTAACAAGTTTGTAAATACCGGTCCTTCCTTGAAGTAAAAATCTCCCGTTTCTGGTTTAAAAGCCATTACTCCTGTAACATCAGAAGGCATCAGATCTGGTGTGAATTGTATTCTTTTGAAATCTGCTGATATTGCTTTTGCAAGTGCTCTAACCATTAAAGTTTTTGCTATTCCTGGTACACCTTCAAGTAAAACGTGACCGTCTGCTAAAACAGCAGTAATCATAGCGTTAATTACCTCTTTTTGACCTACAATCACTCTACTCATATTAGTGTAAATTTCATTAATTTTTGTTGAAATTGTTTTCAAACTAGTTTTTGAAGTCTTTGTGCTCTTTCGAGATTTGGTTTTCTCCTTAGAACTCATATCTAACACTCCTTAAGATTATGTGACAAATTCCCTTATAAAAGTATTTTAATGATAGAAATTAAAACTAACGGAAAAACAAAAAATGTTTCTAGATTAAGTTGCTTCCTCAATTTTTTCTTTTTCAATATCAGTTTGTATAGTTTCCTCCCATTCTTCATCAAATGTCCACTGAGAAAGGGATATTGTAAAAGTTGCATCAGTTGACCCTGGACATTCTATCCTTACTGTCAAGTGATCCTTGGAAACTTCCTCTATTTCCGGATGTAAACAGTTTTCTTCAAGAATATCCATTAGAGCTGCTACATATGTATTAGAGATAGTATTGATGCTCTCCTCTTGTATTTTTAAACCCACTTCATCCAGTTTATAACAAGTTTTTCTACCTACGTTAAATTTTGATACTAAGTTAGCTTGTACCATTCTATCTGTGTGATGACGAACTGTGTCATGATGAATTCCTAAGGATTTAGCTATTAGAGTTTGATGACATCCTTCATTGTTCAAAATGTAAGCAAAGATTTTCCTTGCTGTAGAATGTTTGAGAACAACAAAGGCTTTTTCCACATCCTCAGAACGTAAAGTTCTAGAAAAATAAACTCTTTTTCCACCAAATTTGATAGATTTAATAAGCATAGCTTCTTCTAGTTTTCTTAAATGCCAATTAATAGTACCATGAGGTGCAGTTAAAGCACTAGATAATTCAAAAAAATATACACCTGGGGTCTCACACACAAGACGGTAAAGCTCTCTACGTAATGGATGGAGCAGCAAAGTGAGACGTTTTTCCTTTACTCTCCGTCGAACCAACGATGGTTCGCTCCTCTAGGCAGTTAAGGCATCAACTTCGACGCTCGAAACGCCTTCGATTCTCTCGAGTTCATCCTTAATCTGGTCAATGCTAACTTCTTTAAGTTCATCAGAATCGATGTAACCCTCATATACGCAGGCTGACTGAGTAAAGCATAAACCGGTGCTGTAAAGTGTTTTAATACCAAGCCTGATGAAGATGGATCCCATTTTACGAAGGAAATCTGGAGAGAGTTTTCCGATGTTGATATTAATCTTGGCTACTTCATTAGTACTTGTAGGAATAATCCTAATAATTCTTGTATTAGGTGCTAATATAAGTACTGCAAATGTTTTGCCATCTGGTTTAAGGGCTGATAAGAATTCTTCTGGTAGTTCAATTGGCTTTTCAGCCTCTAATTTCACCATCTTTGCGATCGTTACTGATTGCTTTTCGCTGCTCATTTTTTTTATTCTCCATCTATAACTATTATTGATTACTTTATGTAACTACAATATTAAATACTTTATGCCTTTCTTAAATACTTTACGCTACTGCGTGTGACAATAAGCTATTTTGTTTTTATAATAAAGTGATTAACAAAAAGAAATTTATTCAAATTTTAATGAGCTCTTACCTACATTTAAACCATAAATTTTAATATCACTCACAAACTCTTTTCTTCATAAATTACGGGATAAGTCAATATGAGTGAAGATGCTCCAAAAACAAACTCTGATTCTTCTGCTGAGCGCGAAGAAAGTTTGTATAAACTTCCTCATCCAAACTTATCTCTTATTGGTATTTTGATATCAACTTTCTTTTTACGTGTAGCATTTGGTAGTACTACTGTTTTAATGCCAATCTTCATCTGGGAGCACTTGGGTATGGAGGGTTGGGCAGCTAATATCTCTGTGATTGTAGTTGAAATAACTTATGCACTTGCTGTTATTTTTAGTTCAGGGTTTTTTGGTTTCAAATCAGATACTTCAGATGCTAAAAGGTGGATTTTATTCGGTACAGCAGCTGGGGGGTTGATCCTAGGTGGCTATGGAATTTGTGCACTAAATTGGCTCGGATGGATAGGAATAATTCCCTTAACAAATGGGTTACTGATTTTTGGTATGAGTCTTTATCATTTCCTTCATGGTTTAGCTGGGTCGTGCAAAGTAAATGCTTCTTACGGTTACATCTCTAGATTCTCTGTTTATGAAAACCGAGCAACTAGGATTGGATTTTATAATGTTGCTGTCACTGTTGGGCGTTCAGTTGGTGTTATCCTTGCAGGATTACTTTATGATAAAATTGTGGGGATTGATGAAAAGGTTAGATGGTATAGAGGTAAAAACAGAATTGTATTTGGATTTGATGAAATTACAGCAAGTAAATTCATTAATTTCTGGGATCCAGTAAATCCAGGAAGACTGGCATACATCTATCTTCTTTTTGGTTTCGCGATAATTATATCAGCTGTTGTTGTTTACTTCATGGTTGATAAAACAAAATCAGTTGTAAAGGAAGAAAAGTACAGTATAAAGAAGGAATTAGCCACATCTTGGCGAATGATGACAAATAAACGCAGGCGAGGAATTATTTTACCTTTAATTGGGACGGCATCAATTATAGGAGTGTTAAACAATTGGGGTTTCCTAATTTTATCAATTGAGTCTACGCCAGGTACTGCTAGTTATGCAACAGTAGGAATAACTCTAGCCATGGGTCTTCCAATGTTTTTATGGGGGTGGGTTGCAGATAAAATTGGAAGAAAGAAAACTTTAGCTATTGGAGTAATGGGGTTGATTTTGCTTGTAGCAGGAATAGGTATTGCTTTCTTTACAAACCTTCTAACAGGAGGACAGCCTTGGCACGATCCCTCTTCTGAATTCGACCCTAATGGTCTCTATAGTAATATTTGGATACTACTATTACTAGGAGTAGCTGTTTTGATGAGCTCAGCATATTTTCCAGCAATCAGTGGAAGGCTTGGCGATAGTAGTTCTTTAGATATAAAAAATAGTGTTTCAAAAACAGAAGTTGAATTAGAAAAACAAGCAGAATTCCATGGTGCAACTATGAGCATTCAACAAACCATTATTTCTATAAGTGAAATTATTGGAATTATTCTTGGTGGTTTGGCGCTGTTAGTTGTTTTCAGAGTATCAGGCGTTAGTGATAATTTTGCATATAATATTGTAGGTATTTTAGTACCTATCGTCATTCTTCTAATGCTAACATCTATAGCCACATTCCTTTGGCCAGCAGAGGATGAATTTGTTGAAAAAGCAAAGGTAAGGAGAAGAAATAAAGATCGATTAGATAAGAAAAAAGAGAGCTGAATAACTTCCTTACCATCACTTTTTTAACCTAGTAAAATTGGCTGTCAGATAATGAAGAATACATGGCTGTTTCTTAATCAGATGTCTTTTGATGCAATAAAAATCGATTCTGACACTACTGTAATTTTGGGATTTTCTGGTTATGGTTCAGTGGGAACAACTGTTCTCAATCATATTGTAGAAGTACTTAAGGTTGGATCAATTGGTTTTTGGGGGAACCTTAGTTGGTTTCATAAAGGAAATCTGGAATCACCCATTACCATGTATGAACTTGATGTAAAATCTGATGACCCAAAAGAAAAGTTTGTACTAGTAACTTCTAGATTACCTATACCTGTTGTTGGCTATAATGCTCTTCCTGATGCTTTTTGGAAATGGATAACACAAGAGATCCTGTCTTGGGAGGCGAAGCGCTACATCATAATAGGTGGATTAAGAGAAGATGTCCGTAATTCTTCTGATGATTCTTGGGTAACTCTGATTCCTACTAAAAAATATTCAGAACTCTTTGGTACCAAGAGAACCTTTAGAGATGATTTATCAATCAAAGGTCCCATAAGTTTCCTTCTTGCTGAAGGAACCGCGTATAGATTTCCTGTTCTAAGTATTCTTTCTTATTGTAATACATACGAAGTCGATTTAGATGCTTCTTTATTAGCCTTAAAGGAATTAGAAAAACTATTGAACTTAGTTTTAGAATCACAAGAAATACAAGAATTTGATTATTCATTCCTCGAAAGTAGCTTTGACTTCATCCAAGATGATGCACAGTTTAATGAAGAATATGATGAAGAGTTTGATGAAGAATTTAAAGAAGAATACGAGGAAGAGTTTGATGAAGATTTCAAAAATCTCAATGAACGCAATAAATCATCAAATTCTAACAAAACATTTTCCTTTAGCTCAAATTCAACTTTTTCTGAAAACAAAAATGAAAGAGATGATTTGGAGAGATACAAATAATCAAGGTATGATTTCTGTATAATCTTCTATTTCTTCTATTGAAATAGCATTAACTGGGCAAACAGCAACACAAATTCCACATGTTTTGCAATAAATATTGTTTACTTTAACTTTCCCATTATTTCTATAGATTGTACCCTCAGGACAATGAAACAAGCATTTGAGACACTCAATGCATTTTTCTTGATTAACTACTGCTTTTTCTTTACTCCACGTTCCAGTTTTCCTACGTTTTGCAGCACCCGGACCAATTTCTTGTCCATTTGGAAGAGCTGATTTTGGAAGAATTGTTCCTAACGGGAGTTCATCAACTGTAGGTAGCCACGAACGCATTTCAACATAAGTTTTACCTGCTTGTGAGACTCCTAGTATGGTTTCTTCATACGCAATTCGAGCGATTTCAACATTTTTTCTTGCTATTGTTTCTCCTAATCTTTTTTTGAAAACTGAAAAAATTCCTTTCTCAAGATTTTCCAAAGATATTATACCAGTACTCTTTACTAAGGCACCTAACATTGCAGTGTTTGTTATGGGTTCATCAAGAATATCTTGAGCAATTTTTGTGGCTTCAACAACCCCTACATTAGTGGATTTAGACAAAATAATCTGTTCTGGCTTTTTTGTTGAATTTAAAACAACTATACCTTCAGGTTTTAATCCTTCGATAATATCAATTAACTCTGGAATATCTTCATTAAGAACAACAACAATATCTGGAGTGTAGATTTGGGTTCTTCTGAAGATTTTTCTTTCATTAATACGTGCAAATGCTAGAACAAGTGATCCTCTTCTCTCAGCACCAAAAGAAGGAAAAGAAACAGCATATTTTCCTTCATAGAAAGCAGCCTTGGCCAAAGCTCTTGAAGCTAGAACTGAGCCTGATCCTCCTCGGCCATGGAATCTTATTTCTAGCATAAAACGTCACTAACCATCGAATGCTTAGGGACGTAATAAAATTATTGGAATAACATTAAATATCATCCTTTTTTCTTTTCAAAAATTGTACTAGTTAACCATTTGTTAAACTCTGTTGCAATTGAGATATTATCCTTTTTTATCTCTTTTATTCTCTTCAGTTTTTCCTCTCGTTTCTGTTTTTCAAGAAATAAAGGTATTATTCTTGATAGGTCTACAGCATAAAGATCAAAGAGAAAAACAATTGGTTTAAAGTATTTTTCTAGAAACTTCTCGAATTCATCAAAGTTAACCACTAGCTGTTTATATATCTCTCTTGATACAATAAAATTAATAATTGTTGCTGTCTTTAGTTTTAACCTTGTATCCTTTGCATTTAGGTTTTTCAGGTTTATAGCAAAAGCTAACAAGAATGATTTTTCATTGATTTTTGTTGATGCTAATCCCTTTATTTCTTGGTTTTGCATGATTCCCATTAATGTAGGATACGTTGTAAGCATTGTTTCGAGTTTTATATCGTCTAAATCTGAAGCGAAAATCTCAAAACCACTATCAGCAAAATATACGATGGCAAAGCCCTCTTTTTCTATATTTTCAGTATCCTGTAACGTGGTCAATTTGAGTCATTATATTTCATTTACCATGTTATAAAAACCCCAATTTAAGAAAAATTGGAACTGGATTGTTAGTAAATTATAAAAGCACAAACTATAATTTAGATGTAATGGAACAAGAATTAGCTAAGATGATGAAGAAATTCAATAATTCTCCCGATTTTGCTAAATTTGAGTTATTGGATAAATTAGGAAATGAACAAAAAAATCAGAATTTGGTAGATTTTCTTATTCAGGTAAGTGAGAATGACAAATACTATAAAATTCGCATTAAAGCAATAATGACCGTTACAAAATTTGAAGATAGTGATATAGCCCAAAAATTGAGTGAGCTTTATGCTTATGAAAGAGATAGAAATGTTAGATTAGCTATAACTGAATCACTTGGTGACATGTCTACTTCGGATACTGATGAGATGCTTCTGAATATTTCGAAAAATGATTTAAACGATGTTGTTAGATCTGCTGCCCTTAGGAAATTGCACGAAAGAAAGAAACTAAAAAAAGCTGTAATGAGAAAATTAATCTTGGAAACCATCAAGAATGACCACGATGTATATCCTAGACAAATTGCTCTAAGTATAATACCTAAATATGCAAATCAAACTGTTTATACTGCTTTAAAAACTATTTTTGATGAAGAGACAAAATTCAAAATGCGTTCTTTGTTATACAAAACTTTGGCAGAGGTAGCTACTAAACTAGATAAAGAAATTGATGTGGATGAACCTATTAAGCCTAAAGAAGAACCTATTAAGAAAAGAAAACGAAGAAAGAAAAAAAAGGACAAAGAAGCTGAAGAGCATTTGTTCTTCTAGAAAAGCAAACTTCCCGCTCTCTTTTACAATTAAGAAGCGATATAGATTCAATATACCTGTCAAACATAGGTTTGTATCTTTTCAACAGAATACACTAATGCAATGGAAAAAGTTTAGTATTCATAATCGAAAATAAAAGGGGAGATACAATGACTTTGAAAAAAATATTTGTGGTTTTTAGTGTTGTAATTTTAACTATCAGCTTATCACCATCATTTTCAATAGCAAGAGAAAATGATATATCTGAGTCTAATCCAAGAATGGAAGCTTACTACTTTGAGGTTCCATCAATATACACTGAAATATCAATACTTGATGATGGGTCCATCGACATTTATTATAGATTTGAGTTTGTTAACCACCCTTCAGAAGGTCAAGCAATAGATGTAGTTGATGTTGGTTTCCCTAATGTTTACTATCAGCTAAAATCTGTAAGAGCTTGGTTAAATGGGATAGAAGTAACAGATATAAGAAAAAGTGAATACATTGATATCGGTGTAGAGATTTGGCTTGATGAAGTAGGTTATATTTATGCTGGTCAAACTGGAATCTTAGAGGTTGAATGTCACAATCCTAAAATGGTTTACAGTGATAATCAAGAAGGCTTAGCTTCAGTTGTATTTTATCAAACATGGTATGAGTTAGATTATTCATTTGGCTCAACTAATAGAACTGTTAGATTTTATTTTCCTGAAGATCTCACAGATATTTCGGAAGTTGATTATAGAATTGCAGATATAGCAGATTTTACCAAGGTAGCAAGTTCACCTGAGGGTCCTTATGTACAGTTTTCATCAATAGGAACACCTTATTTCAGCTATGAAGTTGGGGTTGCATTTCCTGAAGAGTATTCAAAAACATTTAATTCGTTTTGGACTTTATTAGTATGGGGCAGTATGATAAGATACCCCATAGCAACTGCAATAGCTTGTATAATTGTACTAGCTGTGATTATATTCATATTTAGAAAAATAAGAAACTCTAGACGATATCTCCCGCCCTCTATTAGCTCATTGGGAGGAGGAATTAGAGAAGATCTAGCCCCCTCTGAAGTTGCATT
Organism: Candidatus Heimdallarchaeota archaeon; assembly: GCA_019057375.1. Taxonomy (GTDB): domain Archaea; phylum Asgardarchaeota; class Heimdallarchaeia; order Heimdallarchaeales; family Heimdallarchaeaceae; genus UBA460. The sequence goes on along the minus strand of DXJF01000032.1, from coordinate 41,643 downwards.
ACTTTTTGAAAGACCTTTAACGCAAGTTGCTTCTTTAATGCTATTTGAATTAATGGAAAAAGGGTATCTAAATATTAGAACAAGGAAACCTGAGTTAAGATTAGATATTGCAGCTACAGATGCAACTATAGCTGAATTTTCAAAACCACATAAAACAATGATTGTTGGTATAAGAAAAAGAAACAAAGAAGATGAAAAGTGGATAAGAGGAGCAGCTTCAGGAGCAATTCCCAAAGAACCTGTTCATCAAACTGATTTGAAAAATGCACTAGTTGCTCAAATAAAAAGTGTTGCTAAAAAAATGAAAGGCTTTTCTGCTAGAAAAACAAGGGATTATTACGAATCAATAATAGATAAAGCATGGCAGGAAATGAGTAAATCAAATCCAGAATTGCTTAATGCCTTCCTTTGGATTATGGTAGATGAAAATTATGACCAGCGTTTGGAAAAATATGGGGGAACTTATTATTATCCTGGTTGGTATGTGAGAAGTTACTATTATTATGCAATAGGTTCAAGCATATCTCGCAGAAGTCATAAAAGTATAGGACCTTTTATGCGAATAAGTCGACAGGGAAGAATATCTCAAATAGCTCCTGTCCAAAGTTTCATGTCTGGGTTGGTGCATAAACCTAGCTCATTACGTGATTCTGTGAAAAATATAACTCGACCTCCACCAGCTAGATCAAGTAGTGGTGGTAGAAGTTACAGTGGAGGGGGCTGTGCTTGTGCATGTGCTTGTGCTTGCGCTTGTGCTGGAGGTGGAAGATAATGGGTAAATATAGAGTTTATCATCAAAGAAATCTTGATACCACAGCTCGAATGCATCTTAGAAAGGAAAAGGGTGGAACAGGTTTATTACTAGTTAATGCCACAAGAATCCTTCATCTAAACAAAACTGCAACAGATTTTGTTTCACGGATTATTGAAGGAAAAGAAGATATTGATATTCTATTCGAAATGAAAAAGAAATACAGAGTTTCTATTGAACAGTTAGAAATTGATCTTCGTGAGCTTAAAACATCTATTAATGAACTTATGACAACACCTGATATAGATCCTGTTCAACACTTATCTCAAGATATAAATCCTTTAAACGAAACTCCCTTCTCTGCTCCATTAAGGATGGATTTAGCTCTAACATACAAATGCAATAGTAAATGTACCAAATGTTACGTTGAAACCCCAAGAGAAATTAAGGAACTATCAACAGACGAATGGAAGTTGGTTCTAGATAAGCTGTGGGACATAGGTATCCCACATGTTACATTTACAGGAGGAGAACCTACCCTAAGAAAAGACCTACCAGATTTGGTGGAATATGCTGAAGATTTAGGGATTATAACAGGCTTGATTACTAACGGTCGAAAACTAAAAAATAAGGCTCTAGTAGATAAGCTTGTTACAGCCGGGATTGATCATTTTCAATTAACAATAGAGAGTCATGATTCAAAAATTCATGACCAATTGTGTGGAGTTAAAGGGGCATGGGAAGAAACTGTACAAGGAATAAAGAATGTTATCCCAACTCCAGTTTATATCATGACAAATACTACCCTAACTCCATTTAATGTCAAAGAAATAGAAAAGACAGTTGAATTTTTAGGTTCTTTGGGAATTGATCATTTTGCTGCAAATAGCATCATAAAATCCGGTGGAGGAAAACAAGAAGAATTAGCTCTCCCTCTTGAAGAACTAGATGAAGTTCTTACAAGGATTCTAAAAACTGCAGAGAAAAAAGAGCTGTCTTTCATTTGGTATAGCCCTACAAGATATTGTGACTTCAACCCTATTGAAAAAGGATTAGGGATGAAACAGTGTTCAGCAGCTCATATCGCAATGGCTATTGAACCTGATGGAGCTGTACTTCCTTGTCAAAGCTACTTTGAACCTTTAGGAAATATACTAACAACTAAATGGAGAAAGATTTGGAATAATAAGATATCTAAAAATCTTCGCAAAATGAACTACCTCCAGGAAGAATGTTTAGATTGCCCAGAAAGGGAGATTTGTGGAGGTGGGTGTCCTTTGAATTATGCGTCCCCCTCGTATATTTGTAAGGAAGCATTTTCATGACAAACAATGAAGACGTTAACTGGGGTCCACAAATCCATGAGCAATTTGTCCGCCAAGCTAACTGGACTGAATCTGTTAGGAACAAAATATATCCTCAAATAAACTTACGAGGGGCTAAAAGAGTTTTAGAGGTGGGTTGTGGGACAGGTGTTATTACAGATGAACTAAGGAAAAGAACTCGAGCAAAAATTACTGCAGTTGATCATGATAAATCCATGCTTTCCTTAGCAGAAGAGAACGTGAAAAATGTTAACTTTAAGCGGGAAAATGTTGAGAAACTCTCTATGAGATCTGGTATGTTTGACATTGTGCTCTGTCAATATCTCTTTCTGTGGTTATCTAAACCTGAGAAAGCGATTAAGGAAATGAGTAGAGTGTGTAAGAAACGAGGGTTTGTAGCAGCTTTAGCAGAACCGGATTATGGGGGTTGGTTAGAGTACCCAGAATATAATTTGGGGAAGTATCATAAAGATTATCTGAAGCGTGAAGGTGCTGATCCTTTTATGGGAAGAAAACTCAGAACTTTATTCGAAACAGCTAACCTTGATACTTCAATCGGTGTAATTGCACAAGTATGGGATAAAGAAAACCTCTTGATGAATATTGAACAAGAATGGAGACTTATATATGAATCTCAATTAATATCAAAAGAAGAATTTAGAAATAAACTAATAGTGGAAAAAGAGGTAATTAATGAAAATAAAAGAACTATTTTCATTCCAGTTTTTTATGCAATTGGTAGAAAAAGATGAAGTGGTCGGGCTTCCGTGATTTGAACACGGGACCGCTCGGTCTCTACCGGCTGACACCTTGATCATTGCTCACAAGGGTGTCTATTGACTACAGCCGAGAGCTCTAAGCCACTGAGCTAAAGCCCGGACTCTTCTTTGATTTTTTTTGTAGATTAATCCTCTACACTTTTTTCCATTCTACTTTATTCTTAAATTTTTCTTTTCTATCTCGATTGAATAACCATGCTACTAAGTAAGCACAAATTTACTGTTTTCACACTTTTGTCCCCTAATTGAGTAAACTTAAAAATGTGTTCTTCCTTACTTTACTGGATTATTATGAGTGAGTCAAATGTTCATTATTTCAAGCTTTTAGAGAAAAAGTTTGACATTGAAGAAGACATCTACAAGAAGCTTGGTAACCTTCAAGATCTTAAGAAAAAGATTGCTAATGAAAACAAAAAAAGAGCAAAAGATAACAGAGAGCGAGAAGAAAATCTTGTCAAGAAAACAGAGTTTGAAAATCAAGGACAACCAGATAAAGCTTTGAAAAGTGAAGTTTCAGCAAAGAAAAAGGAAGCTTCTATTGCAGAAAGGGATTATAAGCTTAAAGAACTTGAAAGAAAAATACTCAAAGTTGAAGAAGATTTAGAAAAACTTGAATTTGAACTTAAGGAAGCTGAAACCGATATCAAAGCACATGAAAGTGGTGAATCTACACCTGTGGTTGCATCATCTACTGTTCCTCTTGAAGCAGCAGTACTAGACGATGACGATGAAAATACTGAAGATGAAGATGAACCCCTGACAACAACTTACCAAGATTACGACGAGTAATTTTTTTCCTATTTACTTCTATTTTTGTCTTTCCAAGAAATTTATTTATAGCTATGTTTTTTCTAGAGTTAGGTGATTCCCATGGAATTATATGGAACAGCTGATTGGAAAACAGAAAAACATGTACCTGTTATTGAAATTACAGATGTCATTAAAGCTGGTGAAAAAACTCTTGTAACTGTTAGTGTTGGAAAAGAAATTGCTCATCCTAACAAAACAGAACATCATATTTCTTGGATAAAACTAATGTTCTGGCCAGAAGATGAAAAATACCCATATCAACTTGGTTTAGTCAATTTTGATGCTCATGGAGCTTCAATAAAAGGGCCCGATACAAGTGGTGTTTATTCAGAACCCTATACAGTTTTTCAACTAAAAACTGACAAACCAGGAAAGCTTATTGCAACATCTTATTGTAACATACACGGTTTTTGGAAATATGAAAAAGAAGTAAAAGTAGAGTAAATTATTCTATTTTCATTCTATTTTTTTAATAAAATTTCTTGATCTTTTTCCATTTAAGTCACTATTTTTGAATGCATACAAATGGTCTCTCCATACATAAAAATCATTAATATGTCTCTCAAGTTTGTAATATGGATGATGATTCTAGAAGTTGTAAAGAAACATTTGAACTATTAATTAAAGAAGCCCAAAGACCTTTTCTTGGATGGGATTTTTCCTATGTTGATAATAGAATGGTTACAGCACCATTAATATGGAGTTATACCTCAGAAATACTTCCAGTTTTAAGAAAAGCTAATTCCTTACTTGACATGGGAACTGGTGGTGGAGAGTTTCTATCAATGTTACAACCTTTTCCAGAAAAAACATATGCCACTGAAGCTTATGAACCAAATGTTCCCATTGCAAAAAAAAGACTAGAACCCTTAGGAGTAGAAGTAACTCAAATTAGTGGTGATGAGAACCTACCTTTTGAAGATGGTTCATTTGATTTAATTATCAATAGACATGAATCTTATTCTCCTACTGAGGTTCATAGAATACTCTCAGAAGAAGGCATTTTTCTAACTCAGCAAGTAGGAGCTCACAATGATGATGGATTAAGAGAATTTTTCCTTAATGATAAAGTGAGTGAGTATCCAGAATGGACTGCAGATTTCGCAGCAAATCAATTAGAAAATAATGGATTTAAGATTCTCAAGAAGAAAGAGTGTTTTCCGATAACTCGATTTTTTGATGTTGGTGCAATCGTTTTTTATCTATTAGCGGCTCCTTGGGAAATACCTGGATTTACAGTTGAAAAATATAGAGACAAACTGTTTGAACTTCATTCTACCATATCTGATAATGGATATATAGATTATGTGAGTCATAGATTCTTAACTAAATCATCAAAAGAAACATGAATTTTTGCTGATTGTTAGTTTTTAAAATTCTTCATAATTATGATGTTTGTTGATTACCTTTAGACCTACCATAAAGTAGAGAATCTATCATTAAACCAACAAAACCTCCTAGAAAAGCTCCAATCAATCCACCAATAAGAGGAGTCCACCAGTAAACATCATTTAATGTTTCTCCATATGTTCGGGGCGTTAAGAAACCGAGCACAACAGCTCCTGTAATTGCTAATAATAATGCAAAGAATAGAGTTAGACGGTAATCAGAATGATTCTCCTCCTCATGATCTTTGAACTCAATGAAAGGAAGTTCATCATACTCAGCACCATGATACTGGTATATCTCTTCAATTTCTTCTTCTAGAAGAAGCTCTTCTTCGCTGACAAATTCTTCAGTAAACAAGGAAATCCCTATAGTAGATTGATATCTGCAAAAATAACTCTTCCCTATTTCATATTTTCAATTTCATCTGAACAACAATTTTTTTGAATGTAAAGAGTTCTTGTTAAATATGACTGATCAAATCTTTGATTTTCCTCGTTCAGGTTCCGCAGAGTACAATTTATTATTCGGAGATTCAGAGTCCCAAGCAAAGACTCTCAAGACTTGGAAGCGACTAAACAAATACTTTACCATTCCTTTATATCGAGTGAATATTCTTCCTTTATTCGGTTTTGGAAAAATCTTCTTGCTTCTATACACTAAAGGAAGAAAAACAGGTAAGAAAAGGATTACTCCAGTAGAATATAGAAAAAAAGATGGAGTAATTCATTTTGTTGCGGGTAGAGGGATGAAAGCACATTGGCTCAAGAATATGTTAGCAAATCCACAAGATATTAGAATTAAAGTTGGATTCAGAAAACAATCTATAGGTTTTGAATTACTTGCATCCATTGAGCAAAAGAATGATTTGTTTAAGTGGTATGTAACTAAATATCCTAAGGCTGCTAAGATGTTATTTGGTTGGAATCCTAAAACTGATGATTCTGCAACAGCTGATTTTACATCCTTCTCTGAATTAGTTGAAGTAGTTAAGATTACCCCTAAATAATTATTGATCTTGCATTATGAAGTAAAGCTTATATCCTCTAAAATGGTGATATAGTATTAACTTGAACTCCACAACAACTCACTATAAAGGATATAGAGGTAAAACCATAGTTGTAGATTTAACAACCCAATCTTTTCTTGTAAAAGAAACTGATCCTTTGTTGATTGAGAATTACTTAGGAGGTCGAGGTTGGGCGATTAAATATCTTTATGATAATTTAAAGCAAGATGTTGACCCTCTTAGTCCAGAGAATATACTTGTCGTAAGTCTAGGTCCTCTTACTGGAACATTTGCTCCTTCAACAGCTAGATATACTGTTGCGGCAAAATCTCCACTGACAGGGGGGATTGGCTATGCAAATTCTGGAGGACACTTTGCTCCAGAACTTGCTTATGCAGGATACGATGCTGTCTTTCTACATGGTAAATCAGAAAAACCAGTATTCCTTTACATTGAAGATGACCAGATGGAATTACGAGATGCATCTCATCTTTGGGGAAAAGATACTTGGGAAACTGATTCTATATTAAAAAATGAGTTATCTGAAAATTTTCAAATACTATGCATAGGACAAGGGGGAGAAAATCTAGTTAAATACGCAGCACTAATGAACAATCTATCCAGAGCTGCAGCTCGAACTGGATTAGGAGCAGTAATGGGTTCAAAGAACTTGAAAGCTATTGCTGTTAGAGGAACTGGTGGAGTAGAGATAGCTAACCCACTAGAATTCCATGATTTTGTTGATGAAACTCTTAAGAAAATTTACGATGATCCTGCATTTCCAAGTCTGTCATATTATGGCACGACATTTTTAGTTGATTTAGCTTATATAAGCGGAGGACTAGCAACTCGAAATAACCAATCAGGAATATTTGACCAATATGAGAACATTTCCACAGAAACATTTGATGAATTATATAGAATTAAGTCTGAAAGCTGTTTTGCATGTCCCATTCATTGTGGAAAGTATTCCAAGGTAAAAACTGGGAAATATGCTGGAACTAAAGGTGGAAGTCCCGAATATGAAACAGTTGTTTGTTTAGGATCTAAATGTGGAATTGGTGATCTTGGAGCAATTCTAAAAGCGAATGAGTTAGCCAATAAATTTGGTCTGGATACTATCTCACTGGGAGATACTATAGCATTTGCTATGGAGGCTTATGAAAAAGGTATCTTGTCATCAAAAGATACTGATGGACTAGAACTAATATGGGGAAATGATGACGCTTTAATTGAACTAATAAAAAAAGTAGCCTTTCGTGAAGGAATTGGAAACGATCTTGCTGAAGGAACAAAGAGATTCTCTGAAAAAATAAATGCTGGGTCTGAAGAGTTTGCACTTCATATAAAAGGAATGGAACCACCTGCATATGATGTTAGAACAGCAAAAGCTTTTGGTTTAGGCTGGGCAACAGCTACAAGAGGAGCAGACCATCTAGCAGCTTTACCTAATTTTGAGCTGTTGGGTTATGAACCTGAAAAAGGTTTGGAATGGTTTGGTTCTGAAAAAGCAGTAGATCCTCACTCTCATGAAGGAAAACCAAGGATGGTGGTCTGGCATGAAAATTTTGGAGCAATAGTTGATTCAGCAGAAATGTGCAAGTATACTTGCTTTTCAGCATATGCAGTTAGACCGGAAGATATGGCTATTTTTCTGTCACTCACAACTGGAAGAAATATCTCCTCTGATGAATTGCTTCTAATAGGGGAACGAATATACAATTTAGAAAGATTGTTTAATTTAAGGGAAGGAATAGGCAAAAATGAAGATAACCTTCCTAAGAGATTTACTGAGGAACCTTTGTCTGAAGGACCTGCAAAAGGCCAATATGTAGAATTAGATAAAATGCTGCCGAAATATTACGAATTGAGGGGATGGGATTTTGAAACAGGATTACCGAAGGAATCCTTGTTAAGGAAATTAGATCTTCTTGAATCGGCAGAAATTTTTAATTTAGTAAAGGAGGAGAAATAAATTGAATTCAGAAATCAAAAAAAGAATATTCGCTCAAAAAGAAAAGTGCAATGGGTGTCGGATTTGTGAACTACGATGTTCTTTTGAACATGAGAAAGTTTTCTCTCCTTTTCTCTCTAGAATCCAAGTTATTAAGAACGAAGTAGAGGGGATTACGATTCCTAAAGTATGTGTTATATGTGGGAAATGCATAGAAGTATGTCCAGAGAAAGCAATATCTAAATCTCCAATAACTGGAGCTATTCAGATAAACGAAGAATTGTGTACCGGATGTAAAATTTGTGTGGAAGCCTGCCCATTTAATGTTATGAGATTTAATCCAGAAAAAAATATTGCAATAACATGTGATTTATGTGATGGCAACCCACAATGTGTCAAATACTGCCCTGAGGAAGCACTGCACTTCAAATCAACAAAGGAATTTGCAGAGTATAAAAGAAAGGATTTGGATGTAGAAAAACCAGAAGTTATTCCTTAGAGAATTTACTGAAGAAAGATTTCATTTGTTTTATAAATCATTTTCTTGTTCCTTCAAGGCCTCTTCTACATCACCAAAAAATTCTCTATCTGTGATGTAAAGCTCTCTTTGTTTAGTTATGTCTCGTGCAAATCGCACTCTAAGATAAATATAAAATGTAACTAATGAATTCCAGATTTTTGGTGATATAGATTTTAGTTTAATGCAACTATACACTAAGACCCCGAGAATTAGTAACCATGCTGGAATTAGATATCCTCCATAGAGTCTTGCCCAGTTATCCCATTTGTTTGGGTTTGAAGCTCTTTCGAATTCTTCGATATTTGTAAAACCATCTTTATCTGGATCATCATAAGTACTATTTTCAAGTGGATCCAAGAAATACTCTACCTCCCAGCTATCTAAAAGTAAATCTCCGTCACTGTCCTTTAAGTAAGGATCTGTATTATATAAGTTGATTTCAGCAAAATCATTCAAATAATCCCCATCACTATCTGGACTTCCATGTCGCTGAAAACTTCCTCCATAGGTCCACCAGGAGCTAGTAGAATTGAATGACTCAAGTAGTTCAAAACAATGCACATCTTTCTTGTTTACTCTTGATATTATTACTTCTAGTTTACCATCTTTGTCAATATCTGCCACCAAGGGAGGATCTGTGTGTATACCCTCAACTTCCCGAAATAGCAATAATTCCCCCAGATGATTCAATCCCATAAAATTATCGTTTCCTTCACTGAAAAGAATCTCCAAAGTTTTATCGTTATCAATATCAATTGCACAAGGACTACCTAGACTATTTATAGAATTATATCTCCATTGAAGTTGTCCGGTTTCATTTAAACAAAAGATGTTTCCTTCACCTGTCAAAGGGTTATAAGCACTAGATATGACCTCAAGGCTACCATCATTATCTATATCAGCAATGCAGGGATTGAAGTTCATGATATTGCTTCTGTTATTTTGTAATTCCTGTGTATACGACCATTCTATTTCTCCATTATGATCAAAACAATACAGATGAAAAGTGCTTCCAACTATTATTTCTGCGGTACTGTCTCCATCAAGATCTGCTACTCCAATTAAAGAATCTCCTCTAATTGTTTGTGATATCCATTTCTCTTCACCTGAAGTAGTAAAGGAATGAAGTTTGTAATCATTTCCGATTAATAAAATATCTAAAATACCGTTATTATCAATATCTGCAATGATTGGAGCTGAACCAAAGAAGAGTGCCCAATATCCTGAAAATTGTAATGTTATATTAAAATAAAATGCAATTTTTCCTTTTCGATTTAAGACAAAAGGTTGACTTGTAGTTTTTGCTGTCGAAACAATAATATCTAAATGCATGTCACCATCGATATCAAAAATACAAGGAGTAAAGTCCTTAAGTTCAGAATCAGCTAAATATTCCCAAAGAATTGATCCCCTGTGATTAATGCAGATTAGTGAGGATTCTCCTGAGATTAATAAATCAATCTTTCCATCTTCATCTAGATCTGCAAAGTTGATTTTTCCAGAAAGAGTTGTGTCTAGATTAAGATACCACTTTATTGTACCTATGTTATTCAAACAAAAAACATAGTTGGTGGTCAAAACTACAATTTCGATATCTCCGTCTCTGTCAAGGTCAACAAGAGAAGGGGATCCCTTGATGTTTTTACCAAAAGGAGTTGACCATGATGGTCCCAAATATTCTCCTCCTATGACCGTCTCATCAGAACTATAAATTGTAACTGGCATACTGAGTACTAATAAGGTAAAAACTAAAACAAAAACAGCTACAAATCTGATTTTAGTTGTTTTTAGCCTATATTTGTACTTCTTGAGTGGCACAATATTGTATTGTATCAGACAGTTAAAAACTTACTCAAAATAACACGAAAATCAATTTCCACCAGCTATTGTTGGCATAAATGCTACCATATCTCCTTCATTTAATATTGTTTTAAATCCCTCTAAAAGATTAATATTTCTGCCATTTACAATTATTCGATAGTGTTTTTTAACATCACCATTGATGTCGAGAATCTCAGTTTTGAGAATTTCGCCGAATTCTTCAAACATCTTATTGAGTAGATTTCCTACAGATGATGCTTCGTAAGAGAATTTCTTCTTGCCTATGATCTCTTTGATTTTTGTGAAAGTAATAATTTCTATATTCGCCATAAATACTCACTTGAATATTATTTCATAATGTGATTTTTTATTAAGATAAAGATTCTTCTTCCAATAGAAATAGATTTCTCAGTTCCTCTAGAGCTTCATGCCGATGAAAGTGTTCTAGTTTTTTTGCAGCATCAAAGTGTTCTCCACAAAACCATTCCATATAAGGCGGATGCTCAACTATCCCCTTCTTTTTGACTCTTTTCTCCCATTTTATATTAGATTTGTTTTTCTTAAAACTAATAATTCCTCCTTCCTCTGCGTGATTAAATCTTTTTAAACAGATTTCACAAATTGGTGGCTTCATCCGATATTATTCCTCTGAAAATTTTACTTTTAATATTTCTATAGCTTCTGATATTGTTAGATGTGATAATTCCTTAGCTGCCGCATAGTGCTTGTCGCAGAACCAATCTGCATAAGGTGGATGACCAGTTAATCCTTCAACTTTCATAGCTTTAATCCATCTTTCATCGCTTTTGCTTTTCCCAAAGTAAACTAATCCTCCTTCATCTGAATCTCTGAATTCCTTGTAACAAATAATGCAAATTGGTGGTTTCATACAGTCAACTGAAGTGTTCATTATAAAAATTTTAGGGAAATTTATCTATTCTAATCTCATAGTTCTTCTGATAGCTGTCATTGTTTCTGTTGCCATCAATCTATTATTAGAATCTTCATCATTTCTAGCTATTTCCCCTAGAACATCTATAGCATTTGGATCTCTTAGAATACCTATGTTGCTGATAGCTTCAAATCTTACTCTTGGGTGAGTATCGTCTAAAGCACTTAAATTTGCTTCATAAATCCTCGAATCCTCTATTTCCCCTATATCAATTAGTTTTCTTATTTCTTGCAAAGCTTGTAATCTAATTTCCCAATCTTGATCATCGTAAGCTTTTATTAAATGAGGAACAGGATTACCTTCTACACGATAAGTTAGAAACTCTACAACTACTTCCTTAACTAGTTTATTAGAATCTAGAACATAATTAGCTACAAGGGAAGCTGGAACTTTGATTGGAAATCTTAGTATAGTTGTCTTAGCTTCTTCTCTGACTGATTCAGTTTCATCCTTCAATCTCTTAAATAATGGTTCAATTATAGCAATATCATCAAAATTCTTTAACGCTTTAGCAGCGGAATATCTAACTTGAGGGTGTTCATCATCTAATGTGTGAATGATGAAAGAGAGAGTATCAGGGTTTTTATGCTTACCAAAAGAATCAATAGAAGCTTTCCTTACGCCCCAATTTTCATCTTCTAGTGCTTGACTTAATGCAATTAAAGCTTGATTATCAACTATATCCCCAAGGATTTCTGCTGCATAAATTCTAACTTCAGGGTCAGAATCTTTCAATGACTGGATTATCTTCTGTTTTGCAATTTCTTCACTTCCAAAAGGAGCTAATTGTTCCAATGCAAGTTGGCGGAGAGCTGGACTTGGGTCTTCTAGTAGTTTAATTATTTTCAATATCTCATCATTTGACATCCAAACACTTCAAGTAAACATTTCATGTCAAAACAAAAAACTTTGGTTTAAGGCGTATTATCTCGGATGGAGTAATAATTTAGGTATAAACTCTTAAATAAAACGTTCCCGTTATATTATCGTTCGCTTACTAACATTATTTCAGAAGGGTGAAATTATGCTTACAGTTAGACAAAAAATCTACTATTCGATATGTAGAATGGGTACAACAATTCTACTGAATGTGGTTTTTGTAGCAACCTTCTGGATGTATACCAATCAAGTGAATTTAGATCCTGTTCTCAATGGCATAGGCAACGCTATAGGAAAAATAGTAATAGGTTTCTCTTCTGTGGTTGTTGGTATTGTTTCTGATTCCCTATCATCAAAATCAAAACTTGGAAGAAGAAAATTCTTTATCTGGACAGGAGCTCCTGCATTAGCTTTTTCATTTGTTATGTTATTTACGCCTCAATTTATCATTCCACTAGGAAGTCAAGCAACGAAGTTCATCTGGTTGTTAATATGGAATTCAATGTTCCATCTATTCTATGGATATCTCGTGATTCCTTACCAATCTTGGATGCCTGAAATAACTTCGGAAGATGAAAGAGTTCAGGTAGCTGGTTTAATGAATACAGTCAACTTAATTGGAGGTGCAATTGGTTCTGGTTTTGTTTTAGTAATGTCTGGTTTCATTAGAGAAGATCCTCAAGGTATCTATGGTGATGCTGGGAAATATTTATTGATTTTCGCACTTCTTTTTGCAGTGTTAGAACTTCTATTCTTTTTGCCAGCATTATTGAAGATTAAGGAAAAGGAAGTTGAAACTAAGCAGAAGAATGCTTGGAGTGAGATTAAAGTTGCACTTCGTAACCGAAATTACATGATTTGGGTTGGAGGATTTACAATTCTCAATGTTGGTGTTACCATCATGTCTGCTTTAATTCTAGATTTTCTGGAAAAGGTTATAGGTGTTGTTAATGCTATAGAGAAATTTCTTTTTGCAGCAGTAATGCTTTGTGTTTTTGTACTAAGTTTCCTTTTCTGGGGAAGCTTTGCAAAGAAATTTGGTAAGAAATGGTCATTGATAATTGCTTTCACATGGCTGATAATTTGGATACCAATAACTCCACTAATCGGTAAAATCCCACTTATTCCTCCCATTGTTCAAGGGTATGGTTTTGGTATTGGGGTTGTGTTTGGTATTTCAGCAGCTTATCTTTTCCCATATGCGATTTTAGCAGACTTTGCTGATAAAGATGAAAGAGAAACTTCTGAAAATCGTTCGGGACTCTATACAGGTTTCAAAGGTTTACCTTTCAATATAGCTCAAGCAATTGGATTTGTGACAGCAGGTTTTATGCGTGATTGGACTAAAGTAGTGGGAAGTGAAACAATAAACGTAGGGCTTGTTTGGCTAGGTCCTATTTGTGCAATTTTCATATTATTATGTCTTCCAATAATCTGGAAAGGGGACTTTGATCCATTTCTGAAGGATGAGAAAGTAAAAGCAACATCAATTTTCAAGCAAATATTTTCAAAGAAAAATTGAAAATTGGTATTTAGATAATCGTAAAGACAAATCAGTTAATGAAAGTAGAAAAGTTAGAGAGTTAATTGAAGAAAAAGTTCTTTCTTTAATAGAAGAAGAAAAGAAAGGTTAGTAGTTAAATACACCATTTTTTGCAGCTAAAGTTAGTTGATTTATTCTACTATATTCATTTTCTAACCTTTGGTTGATTTTCTGATTTTTTGTTTTTCCAGTTTTGATTTTCATTGCCATTTTTTTGCACCTAATATTACATAATCACCCCTTTATTAAAGGATTTTTTTAATTAATTCGATTAATGGTTAAACTATTTGGTCAAATAACGTAACTGGATTAGACTATAATTTAGTTTATTCCTTAAAGATGTTAAGGGAGAGGTGCAAGGCTTTAGCTGAATGGTTAAAGCTCAAAAAATGGCCAGCACACAAACTTTAAGACGCAAATAATGAAACCAACTTGTGAAAGAACTTACCTTGATTTCATGGAATGTGAATGGGATAAGAGCTGTTTCCAAGAAAGAAATTTCTGAAAAACTAAAATTTAATGATTGGTTACACAAGGTTTCTCCAGATTTTTTAAGTCTTCAGGAGACTAAAGCACATCCAGAGCAATTAACTGGTAAGTTACTAAATCCTCAAGGATATCAAAGTAACTGGTCATCAGCTGAAAGAAAAGGATATAGTGGTGTTGTAACTTATTCCAAGGTTAAACCAATAAGCGTAAACACAAAGTTAGCAGTTGAAAGGTTAAATAATGAGGGTAGACTGATTGAAACAGAATTTTCTGACTTTGTATTGCTTAATGTCTACTTTCCAAATGGCAAATTAAATGCTGAAAGACTCAAATTCAAAATGGATTTTTATGAAGTATTCTTGGAGCATGTGATTAATCTAAAAAAACAAGGGAAGTCAGTAATTATCTGTGGAGATGTTAACACAGCTCACAAGGAAATTGATTTAACACATCCAAAAACAAATGAAGATACTTCAGGATTTCTTCCAAAAGAACGTAAATGGATGGACAAACTAGTTTCTCATGGGTTTATTGACAGCTTTCGGCATTTCAATAAAGAACCTGAACATTACACTTGGTGGTCTGTGAGGAATATAGGAGCTAGAGATAGAAATGTCGGTTGGAGAATAGACTACTTCTTTGTGTCAGAAGATTTGATAGACAAAGTAACAGAATCTCGTATGCTTTCTGAAGCTATGGGTTCAGATCATTGTCCCATCATACTAAAACTAAAACTCTGATTTCTTGATAGTTTTAATAATCAGAAAATCAGGGTATATGTCATCATCCATGTAAGCATTTCTTGGAAATTTATTAACAAGTTCTTCTGAAGCTTGTGGTTCACACATCTCCATAAGAATTAAATCGTTTTTTACCAACTCATTAAGATAAGAACTTATAGTCCTGGGGAATTGAAGAGATGGTGTATCATTTCCATAATCAATAAGCGTTGGTCTTTCATCAAAATAATCTAGTACTAATCGTAGTTTATCTTCGTTTCTTTGACTACCTTTTGGAACTCGAAAAGAAGTACATGTTGGCCAAGCGAAAGCTGGGTGTGTAATGCTAAAAACAAAGATTCCATCTTCCTTAAGAACATATGAAATTTGCTCAATTGTTGTTTTATAATTTTCTATGTCCATTAATGCCATATTACATATGGCTTTATCAAAAGATGCTTCTGTAAATTTACTAGCTAGTTTTTCAGCATTTAGTTTCAAATATTTAATGCCTAACTTTTCTTCTTTTTCTCTCTCGATTGCATAGTCAACCAATTTAGAGATATCAACACCTATTACTTGTGCTCCTTGTTTTGTTAGATTTCTGGCAACATTTCCTTCACCACATGCTACATCTAGGACTTTTTCATCTTTCATAACATCAAGCAAACGATATACTTCTGGAAGAATCTTATATTTGTGATGGTAATCTCCTCCATCATGAAAAAGGGGTTCCCAAAATGGTGCTAAAGCATCCCAAGTAGACTTTGGGTCATAATCACCAAGTGAATCAAGTCTCTTAAATTCCACATATTTTCCTAGTGAAAGTATTCTTTTCAATCCCCATGCTTTATGAGGAAATGTTTGAAATTTCAATTCTTCTAAATGGATGGGCATCCAAACTACTGTCTCTTCTTCTGGGATAAGATCCCCAATTTGAAAAGGATGTGTTCCCTCATATTCTGCAAAATCTAAAGCTGGACTGTATTTTCCACAACTATGACAAGGAATTTTGTAAAAGTAATCATAAATTAGAAATTCTTTTTTCTCCATTTTCTCCTCAACGCAACGTAAACAAGTAAACTCTTTACAACTGGAACACCAAGAAATCCCATTAAAATGAGTCATCTCTCCACATTTACCGCATTCATATTCCCAATGGAGGAAGCATCGAGGTGTAAAAGAATCCACATCTTTAGAAGCAAAATTGATAGGATAATCATTTGCGATTCTTGAATATTCAGAACAATAGAAACATGTGATATATTCTGAAGAAGACATAATGAAAGAAAAAAAACATAGTATAAAAAAATACTCTTTGACTGTATGATTTGAAAATTTCTTAGATGAAAAGGAAAAAAAGAAAAATAATGGATTTAAAATATTAATCTAAAGAGAATCGGTAGTAATAAACCAAGTGCTGATAATATAAGAGCTACAAATAAGAATGGCATAGCAATTTTATTCCGTTTAGTAACTATCATTGATTTATCATCGAAGAGTTTTGCTTTAACCTGAGAAAACTCCCTTTCTCTATCCCTATCATTCAATTGTGTTGCCATTGCAGCTGCTAAAATTGTAGAAATTGTGATTAAAGATACTCCATATCCATGAAGACCTGCTTTATTCTCTAATTCAGAGATCACGATTTTTGTATCAATTATTTCTTGTTGAAGGGCAAATAACGGTTGTTTTAGAAATTCCACATAATTTTCATGAACGTTAGGTCTTAAGAATTCAGTTGGCGTGATACCAAACGACATTATATACTCTGCAAACGAAAAGTGTCCAAAAAATTGTACGTCTGTTTGTATCCTTAAAATACGTTTACTGGCATTAAAAGTTTCAAATTCCTCCTTTGAGTAAAATAAATCGAAGCCTTCTCTTTGTTCTGTGGCAAAATAATAATCGGAAATATTACCATCTACATACCAATGATTGTACATTGTTACTATATCTGTGAAATATGCAAACGAAATATAATTATATAGCGCATTGCTGATCTTATTGATGAGTAAGTTTCTTTCAATATCAGTAAGCGTATCATTAGTTATTTCCAATTCAAGAGCTATTTCTTGAGCTCGTCTAACTTCATCAAATCCACTCCTTAGTCTTGCGCGATCATCTTCTATTATCTTTCTGATTCCTGAATCCATTCTTGCTAAACAAATTCTTTTTCTGAAACTTTAACACTTGCTTCCTCTACATCCGATAAAACCCCTTCTTGGAGAAAACCTGCTGTAAAAGCCATTCCTGCAATTGTTATTATAATTATTGAAGCTATTGTTCCCTTTGAAATTATCATTTTCAAATCTCCTTGTGCAATAATATGTAATCACATATGTCTTTGTGTGCTCATATAATCTTTTCTAAAAAAACTTAAAAAAGGAACAAAAAATCACAACTAATTTCTAATTTACATTATTAGGAGTGTGTGATCTATTTCTTTGCTTTGATAAAAAACCAGTATTTATGCACTTCTTTTTCTTCTATACTGAAACCTGCTTCTTCAAGATATTCAATGTAAAATTCTTCATTTTGAAATTTTAATGAAGCCCCATAACCAGTGCTGAATTTTTCTTTATCAGGTAGAGATATTGCTAATACAATTATGAAACTCTCTTTATCTGTATCAAATATTGAATCCCAAATCCAAAATTCTCCACCAGATGATAATACTCTATAAATCTCTTCAATTGATTTCTTCTTATCTTCATTGGACATATACATACCGCAGAAAAAGGAAGTTGCATTGTCAAACTCCTCATTTTCAAAAGGTAAGTTCAGTGCATCTGCTACCATCCAATTTGCATCAGGAGCTTTATCTTTCGCTTCATCAATTTCAGATTGACGCTTATCTATTGCAGTAACTCTTTTCCCACCAACCTGTGCAATAACTCCTTCACCTCCTGCTCCAATATCAATAATTGAACCAGTTGGAATCTCATTTATGATAATCTCTTGGCATGGTGTAACTTTGTTTGTGTTAGGATCAACTCCAGGTATTTCAGGAATATTTTCTTCTTCAGACATAAAATATGTACAGTAAGAGTATTTATTAAATCGTCCCCTAAATCCGAAAATATCTATTTTCATTATTTTGCAAAGAGGGGGACATTCTAACAAGGGTATCATTACAAGAACTTCCCACCTTCTCGGCAGTAGAAATGACCTATATTTCTAGTGGAGAAAAATTAGCTAAAAATTACTTTATTCCAACTCCGCGAATTCCTCGATGAGCTATCCAATCTACTACTTCCTCTCTAATCTCATTAATCCCTTCAAGAGTTACACAAGAGGAATTTATAGCTTTGATGTGATTAACATCAATTGGTAGATTGTGATCTACTATATATTCATAAATTGTTGAGACTATTTGATCTATATCCTTTTGTTTTGGTTTTTCAAGATCTACTTTATTTGGAACAAGTAAAATTAAAGTGTCTTCATAAATCCATTCTTTTACGATTGCAAATCGCAACCATATCTCTAATGACTCAAGTGTGCTAAACCGAGATACATCATAAATTAATAATAATGCAGATACTCTCAACAAAGCTGGAAAACAATCAAAAACAGATAGAATTTCATTAAAAGTTGTACTTCGAGAAGAAGCTTTTTGCCTTTGACCTGGAAATACGTAGAATTGCAAGGTTGTTGTGACTGGTAAGCTATCTACTTCTATGACCTCACTACTAAATTCTATTTCAATATTGTAGGATTTTTTAGTTTTCAGAAGTATGTCATTTAGTTCTTCATCAGAAACATCAGGATTAATAATTAGACGTGATAATACTGATTTTCCTGTGAACCCATCCCCTAGAGGAATTACTGAACCAGTAGCATAGTGTTTAATTTCATCCGCCATGTTTTTCAACCTATATTGAATGATTTACGAAGTTCCCCAAAGATATATTTCATTTGAAAGGTTAAAATTCTTTTCAAAGAAGCAAACACTATTTAGTTCCTATTCTGAAAAAGTTGGGTTGATTGATTATTATATATCTTAAAGCATATTCTTTATTTTCTCTACGCCTATCACTCTACCCTCACTTACTACCTTTCCATCTATTCTTAGTGCTGGTGTCAAGAAAACGTCAAGATCAGCAAATTTGGTTATATCTGTAAAATGTTCAACTCTGTATTCATTTTCTTTTCCAGCTGTTTTTACTGCTTCAAGAACTAATTCATACTGCTTATCGCACTTTTTACAACCTTTTCCTACAACTTGAATTAATTTCATATTTGACATATTTTTTCACCTAATATTTAAAAAAATGTTATTGGTTCGTTCGAAACAATTAAACCAAATAATAATCCTGCTAAAACTGTAAAGACTATTACTAGCAGTAAGTAAACATAATTTTTCTTATCTCCAATAAATTTGCGTGTAACTAAAATACTCTGAATAGACAGTTCTGGATCTGCTAACAAGTAAGCAAGTAAGACCCCTCTAGCCATTCCAAGGTCTAGAAACATTTGAGCTATTGGTACTTCCATTAATGTTGGGAAATATGCAACTACACCAAAAGTTACTCCTATAAGATTTGCAACTACTGAGTTGTTTCCAACAAGATTCTGAATAAACTCTGGTGGAATTAATTCTTTGAGCATCCCTGCTACAAAGACTCCTATAATGAGATAAGGAACAATTTTCTTGATGAAAAACCAAATCTCCCTCATCCATTCTTTACTATCTTCTTTATCAAATCTCTTTACAACATACACCACAATCGCGATTCCAACTATGATTGAAAGAACAGCCTTAATTCCCATGTTTGCTAAATCGATTCTAAATGCTTCAGATTTGAAATATTCAAAAGATCCGGGTAGTACACTATTACTGGGGTCAGTAACTGAGAAGTAACTAATTTGTGAGGTTCCTGTGAATAATAAATAGATTAATCCAGAAAAAAGATTGATTTTAGTATTTTTGACAAAGAAGAAACTTGCGATTAGTAAAGATAAACCTACGCCCCAGATAATAGTTTGGATTAAAGGTGGATTATTGACCCCTAGTGCTTGAAGATTAGTTCTGTTAAAGAAAGCAATTAGTATTCCAACAATTAAGATGGATATGATTATTGCTACTCTTGCTAATGTATTGAGATTTAATTTGTTTCTCTCTTGAATCTCAGTTTGAGTATTTGTATCATCATCTTCATCTGTTTCTAGATCAACTATCATTTCTTTCTTTTTGTCTCTGAATATAAATTCCATAATAAGACCAATAATTATTGCAAAAGCAAGGGCTAGAATTGCTCTGGCAATTGCAATGTCCATTCCGATAAGTGTCCCTGTATAGGTTAAAGCTAGTATATTCACTGCAGGCGCAGAGAACAAAAATGTCATTGCTGGGCCTAAACCCGCTCCCTTCTTTTTAATACCTGCAAACAATGGCAAAACTGTACATGAACATACAGCTAATAATAATCCTGAAATTGCTGCTACTGGATATGCAACAATCCTTCTAGAATCTTTTCCCATATACTTCACAATAAGCTCCTTTGGAACAAAAACAATCATTGCTCCAGCAATAAAGAACGCAGGAATTAAACATAGAAGTACATGAAGTGAAAGATAATCAGCAAGAGAAAACAATCCTCCCTGTAGCATTGAAAGAATTGTTAACCAAAATGCTGATGCTAAGCTAATTCCTCCATTAACTCATATCGAAAAAATTCGATATATAAATTTGTTGATTAGACCAGCGAGAATTGTAATAAACTTTCGTTTTAATAGAAACTTTTATGTCACTTGAAATATAATGTGGTTTGACAATGACTAGCTATAAACACGAACATGCAATGAAAGAACTAGAACAGAAACTCGGTCAACTGTTCGAACAAGGTATTGTGAATGAAGCAGCAAAGAAAAGAATACAAGAATTAGAGAAAATTGAAGTTCAAGTGCCATCAATGATGAAGGATAAAAAAATAAATAAGATGCTTAAGTTATTCAAAGCACTAGCAAATAAAAATAGATTACTAATTCTCATGCTAATAATGAATGGAGTTAGATGTGCTTGTGAAATAGAACACTTGCTCAAATTGTCACAATCCACAGTTTCTCATCATATAAGCACATTAGTAGAAGTAGGTGCAATTGATGCAATAAGAAGTGGAAAATGGAATCTAGTTGAATTAAAAGATAGCAGTTTTTCAAAAGATTATTTTGTTTCACTAATTGAAGAAACTTTCAATTAAAGATAATTCTTCAGAATTAAAAGCAAACTATATTTTTTTCTTCATATTCATTCAGAAACTTTTAAAGAAACAAGAAAACACTACTTTGTTAACTATTGTAAAGTGTGATAAACATGTACGAACAATTCAGCGAAATAGGTCCTCATTTTGAGTTATCTGAAACTCATAAAATGGTAAGACAAAGTGTGAGAGAGTTTGCAGAAGCAGAGATTGCTCCTAACATAAAAGAATGGGATCAAGCACATACTTTTTACAGACCCATATTAAAAAAGATGGCAGAACAAGGTCTTCTTGGTATTAGTATCCCTGTAAAATATGGAGGCGGAGGTCTTGATTATATTGCTTTGGCTATAGCTTGTGAAGAATTAGAAAGAATCGACACCTCATTTAGAGTAATTTTGTCAGTTCACAATGGATTAGTCTGTTCAACTATATGGCAATGGGGTAATATGGAACAAAAAAAACAATACCTACCCATCTTAACCTCAGGGGAGAAGATGAGCACATATGGTTTAACTGAACCAGCTGCTGGAAGTGATCCTGCAGGATTGAAAGCTACTTGTCGTCTTGAAGGTGATGAGTGGATTGTTAATGGAGAAAAAATGTGGATAAGCTACACTGAATCTTCTGATATTTTCCTTGTCTTTGCTTATGAAATAGATGTTCGGCATAAAGGCATGAGAGCTTTCATTGTTGAACGTGATTTTGGTGGGGTTACATCAGGGAATCTTCATCATAAAATGGGGGTAAAAGCTGGTGAAACAGGATGGGTTAATTTTGAAAATACTCCTGTTCCAAAAGAAAACTTACTTGGTTTGCCTGAGGAAGGTTTCAAGGTTGCCATGGCTGCACTTGATTGGGGACGATATACTGTTGCTGGTGGTGCAGTTGGCGGAGCAAAAGCTTCGTTGGAAGCAGCTGTAAAATATGCTAACGAACGTGAAACTTTCGGTAAAAAAATCGGTCAGCACCAATTCATTCAAGGTATGATAGCTGAAAGTGTTTCCGACATTGAAGCTGCTGAGTTATTTACTTGGAAAGCTGGTTGGACAAAGAACTTAGGAAAGGTAAATACTAGAGAAACTTCTCTTGCTAAGTGGTATGCCACAAATGCAGCTGTTAGGTGTGCTGATAGAGCTATTCAAATTCATGGAGCATATGGTTTTTCAGATGACTATCCTGTTGCACGTTATTACAGAAATGTTCGTGGTGCAACTATATATGAGGGAACCAATGAAATTCAGAAAATTATTCAGGCTAGATATGAACTTGGATACTATGAGGATAAACCTCTTAGATGTATGCCCCCTAAATATGATCCTGATGAATGGGCAAGAGAAGACACTGATAAATTCTAATTTTTCTTTCCCTTTTCTCTTTTTCGTGGTCTTTCAAAAAGATATTAAATCTGAAATGAAATATAAAGTCATATGACAGAGGAAAATGAGTTTATTTTTCTGTATGATTTATCCGATAAAAAATTAAAAGAATCCTTTTACGATTATAGCGATATAATCATTAAACATTGGAATTTTCTAAAGGATTTAAAGAAAGAAAACAAATTAGTTTTTGCAGGTACTTCCCTTGATAATTTCTGCGAGTTTGTTATAATTCAATCAAAAAATGAAGAGGAAGCTAAAGGAATCATCAGAAATGATCCATATGTTTACAACCGGTTGCTCAAAGTTTCTCTTTACAAATTCAAAGCTTCACTTGTTACTGAAGAAGAAGTACCAGAAGTACTGGAAGAGGAGTTTCTTGATATTGAATCAATATATGATGATGAAACTAAAATCTATATGGGAACAATAACTGGACGATCAACATTCATTAATGATATGACTGAAGAAGAAGGCAAAATAATGGAAATTCATTTTGAGCATTTGAAAAGTAAGTTTGATGAAAAACAACTTTTACTTGCAGGTCCAATTCTTGCTGAAGGCCAATTTGGTTTAACAATATTCACTGCAAATAGTCTAAAGGAAGCAGAAGATTTCGTAAAAAATGATCCTGTTGTAGACGCTGAGATAATGAAACCTGGAGTTCATCCATTTCGAATTTTCCTTTTAGGAGAAAAATAGACGTTTAAGAGAACTTACTTTCAATCTCTTTTATTACTTTTTTCATGATTTCGTTAACTTCATCTGCAAGTTCATTGAGTTTATCTACTTTAACCACACTCATGGCTTCCTTCGGATTCAATGCGGAGACAACGATTTTTCCTTTTTCGTTTTCATATATTATGACATTACAAGGAAGTAGGGCACCAATTTCAGGTACTAATACTATTGCTTTATGAGCAAAAGGAGGATTACAAGCTCCTAAGATCTTATATGGACGAATGTCCGCATCAATTTTTTTCTTTAAAGTTTCTTGAGCATCAATTTCTGTTAGAATTCCAAATCCATATTCAACTAAAATGTCTCTAGTAGCTTTTTCTACTTCACTGAATTTATCATAACCAACGTTTAGTTCTGTGGAAATAACAAGTGCCATAATTATCCATGATATCTGAACCAAATAAGTTTTTACATTTGTTAGAATTTAGATTAAACTAACCCAGTACTTCAGGAATATTGTTTTTAATGTAGTCCATTGACTGAATGGCTTCTTGTAAATTAAGTTCATATACTAGTGGTCCAGCAAAGTTCTTTTCAAGAAGTTTCAGCAGTAATTCTCTTACAGGAAGATCATATTCTCCAAGGGGTTTATGATCAATTCTGGGGAACTTTCCATCATGTAAATGAAGTTCAATTATTCTATCGTAATATTTGTCAATGAATTCCATAACGGAAATTTGACCTGAAAAACCAGCTAATAAATGACCTGTATCAAAACAGATACTCAAATCCATCTGCTGAATGATTGGATACATGAGCTCAAATGGATATTCTATGTTTTCCACTGCAAGTTTTCTTGAAGGAATATTTGTCCGTTCTAGGGTTTCTTTTATAGTATTTGCAGCATAAGAAGTGAACTGATGCATCATAATTCCTTTGGCAAATTCTGGAAGACCCATGTTCATGAATTCAACTGTTAAAGCTCCTGTAGGATGTAAAACCCAGCATAGAGGCTCTAAAGCTTTTGTTATCTCAATAACATCTACAAAACTATCAACTGATGCCTTTCTAATATGAGGAGAAAATGCTGCTGGTTCTATTCCCCACAAGGGTAAATGAACTGAATAGGAAATGTTTTTCTCTTGTTTTAGCTCTATTAACCGAGAAATTGTTTCAGGGGATAAGATTCCTGGTAGGACATAAATAAGATCTCCAGTTATTTCAATATGTTTGAAACCAGAATCAATATTTTTTTCCACAATTTGGACATAGTTAAGTTTAGACATATCAAATTGTCCATCTTGAAATAAAGAGAAGAAGTCAGAAAATTCAAAAGGTCTATTCCCAAATAAAAGAGCCATTCTATTCACCTACAATGAATCTTTAGATTAAGGAGATTATAAAAGAGTTTTGAGAAAAAAAGAAGAGATTAGTTATCTCATTTTATCTTTATAGTAATAGTTTGGTTTATATGTTAAAGGCCATTCAGGTTCATTATCCAATATTTCTTCTATCTGAGCAAGTGTATCCTTAGATAGTTCTACATCTGAAGCTTTCACATTTTCAATTATATGTTCTGGTTTAGTAGCACCAATTATAGCAGAAGAGATTTCTGGTCTTCGTAGAATCCAGGCAAGAGCTAATTGACCAATGGATATATCAATCGATGAAGCAATTTCACCAAGTTTTTTCACTTTTTCAATTGTCTCTTCAGTAAGATTTTTCTTCAGAAATTCTGATTTATCAGCTCTGCTACCTTCTGGAATACCCTCATTATATTTCCCAGTTAATAGACCTTGAGCTAGAGGAGACCAAACTGTGAATCCCATTCCATGAGTTTTAGCTACAGACATGATTTCCATTTCTATGTGTCTTACCAACATATTGTATAAAGGCTGTTCAACAACAGGTTTATGTGCTCTAATATCTTTAGCAATTGCGTTTGCTCTTTCTAATTGTGCAGCTGTCCATACTGAAGTTCCCCAGTATCTAACTTTACCTTCTCTTATCAAGTCATCTAGAATTTCTACAGTTTCTCTTAGAGGTGTCATGTAATCATATCTGTGCATGAAGTAAATGTCTATGTAATCCATATTCAATCTATCAAGAGTACCTTCAATTGCATTCATGATATTCTTTCGACTTAATCCCCAATCATTAACATCATAATCGTTCATTGCCCAGAAAACTTTACTAGAAATGACTAGATCTTTTCTATTGAAAGTTTCTTCAGCGAGGAAATCAGCTATTATCATTTCTGCGCCTCCCTTTGCATAAATTTCAGCTGAATCAATAAAATTGATGCCATTTTCAATTGCTGCAGTCATACATTTTTTTGCTACTTCATTTTCTACTGATCCACCATATGTTAACCATGAACCTAAGGAAATTTCACTAACTTTTAATCCTGATTTTCCAACTTTTCTATATTTCATAAAATCACTTGCTTTGAAATTTAACCTAAGACAACAAAAATGTTCTAAAATAAAAAGTATGTGGATTTTCAAAAATGCTTTAAACCTCGTTTTTTTGCAAGTCTACATAAAACAATTTCCCGACTCATAGGTTCTGTTAGTCAGATAAACACTATCTCTTTGAAGAAATTCAGTTCCTCTGATGACAACCTATTTGGATACTTGAATTTCTTGATGTAGGTACGAAACCTCTTATTCATGACATCATTTTTTATCAGGTGTTCTGTTTTATTTTCTGGAAAAATCACAGATACTAGATAGTACTGTTTTCCTTCAAATCGTGGATCTGATTGCACATCATCTTTACCCCAGAATGTAAAAATTATCATACTGTGACTGATGATAGAAGGTGCTGGAAGCGGCCCATAAACACCAGTTTCATATCTATGACCTTGACCAACTGTAACATAGCAAAAACCTATGAATTCATCCAAGTTTATGTCAAAGGATTCCAAATCTGCTTTGACAACTTCTCCTCCTTTCATTCCAAATCGAAATAATCCGACCCCAACTTCTTTGCTGTAAGCAATTTTTCTTTTAAAATAGATATAGTCTGATGTTTCCTTTGTGTAATGAGCGAACCCAACTCTCCGTTTTTTACTGAAAAATGAAATAATATAGATCAGAACTCCTAATGGAAGTATAATAATTATTATATAAAAATACCAATTTTGTTCTTCTATTTCAATTCGTGGTATTTTTACAGGCTCTTCTAGAGGGTACAAATCAAATTCTCCCCAGAACCCCTCAATAGAATAATCACCAGATCCCAACCACTCATTCCAGAAATTACCTTCTTCCATTTCATCCTCATACCAGAAATTATTTATCCCATTTATTGAGTATGCTTGACTTAATCCCCCAAGATTATTTTGAATAAAATTATTGTGATGAATCAAATTACTTGAAGAGTAATTTAGCGTTATACCATATCCCGTGTTCAATTCTATAAAATTGTAGGTTATCTTACATTCAATTGAGTTCAATAAGTAGATTCCTTTATTTCTATTGCTTAAGATACTGTTATTATAGATTTCAAAATAATGTGATTCAACTAAGTAGAATCCTATCGTGTTGTTTACTACTTCATTTTCTTTGAGATGAACAACTTCTGAATCCTTGAAGTGAAAGGCTGGACCTAAATTTCCATAAAGTTTATTTCGTTGAAAGTCACCCGTATTAATCTCCCAAAGATAAATTCCTGATTCTTTGTTATCAAAACAATAATTTTGTTCTACGATTGAATTACGGCTAAAATACACCTCTATTCCAACTTGGTTTTGTTCACAAAGATTATTGGAGATAATAATATCATCACTAAATCGGATAGAAACACCATTTTTTTTGTTTAGAGAAAGTATATTATTCGAAACAATTACATCGTCTGAGTCTATACAGCTTATCCCGTTTAAACTATTTGAAGTAAGAGTATTATTATCTATTAACGTTCCCGGCGCACCCCAGAGGTCTATACCATAGGTGTCATGTTCAATACAAGTATTATTTCTTATTTCTGCTGTACCATGTGCAATCCATGATATCCACATCCCTACTTGTTTAACTTTAATGAAGCAATTCTGAATAACAAAATACTTAGTTGTATCGCTGATGTTTATTCCGAAATTTTGAACTTCAGATGATATGTTGTAGTTCTCTAATCTATAGGGGTCTGTTTTTGTCCCACTTCCTGGGAAAACTGAGAAGTTATTATCATTGGTGATATGAATTGGATCACTTTGAATCAAAAATATTTGAGGTTTTGTTGTCTTAGTGAAATCATTTGCTTGAACATTAGAACTTTCTCCGAAAATTGCAGCTGAAGGTCTATGAAAACCTATTCCAAGTAATATAGTCAGCAACAACATAATCTTGCAAATTTTCCCCAGAGACATTTGATTCTATTAAATATAATGTAATAGCTGCTTATAAAATTCTACTATATGTTTTGAATATGTATAATTTCCCGCTATTGATACACAAATAAATTCTTAATACCCTTTATTTAATTGTCCCACGGGTAGTTAGATGAATCCTGAAAGTGAAGTTATCGCTTATTTTGAAACACCTCGGAATCCCTTGCCGTTGAACTATATAGCTAAGGGCGTTGAGGGAGTAGAAACTATTATTGCCGCAATAAATCCTCGTGCTACTGAGGAAGTTATCAGTGGAATATTAAGAGCTGCAAAGCAATCAAAATCTGTTGTGATATTTGAACTAGCTTTAAGTGAAATGTCACTCAGTGGAGGATACACTGGTTATACTCCAGAGAAATTTGCTCAACGATGTAAATCTGCAGCAGAAAAAGAGAAATGGTTTGCCTACTCATTACATGCTGATCATTTGACCTTAAAGAAAGGTACTGATGATGAAATGTCTAATTTAATGAAAGAAATCAGAGCTCGAGTTGAAGCAGGATTTACTGGTTACGCTATTGATACTTCTTTTCTCTTTAATGGAGAAGAAGAAACTGTAAAAGGTCAATTAAGTGATATTTTATCGAAAGGTCTTGTTTTGTTTGAGTTTCTCAAAGAAACGATGGCTGAAAAACCATATGGCATTGAAGGAGAAGTAGGGGAAATCGGCATTACAGAGTTTACAACTGTTGAAGAAGCAGTCCACTATGTTTCCTCCTTAATTAACAATGATATCATAATAGATTATCTAGCAATAGCGAATGGATCCACACATGGTGTAAGTGTAGACGCTGAAGGCAAAGTCGTTCCACAACTAGGCATTAATGTTCAAAGAACAGTTGAGATAGTAGATGAATTCAAGAAATCGGGAATAAGAACAAGAATTGCACAACATGGAATCACAGGAACTCCAGTTGAGGTAATAGCATCAACTTTTCCACATGGAAGTATAGCAAAAGGGAACATAGGTACTTTTTGGCAAAGACTAGTACAAGATATTCTCGAAAAACATGAACCTGAATTATTTACAAAAATACGTACATGGGTGCTAGATAAATATGGGCAACCTGATGTAGACGAACATAAAACATTCGCAAAGAATTCTAAATATGCTTGGAAAGAATTCTTTGAAGAGGTTGAAAATATTAGTGAGGACGCCAAACAAGCAATAATTGTGAAAGCTGAATCAGATATGAATGATTTTATCAAAGCCTTGAAAATGGAAGATACCGCATCTCTTTGTCTTAAATATATGTTAGATAACTTTCTAACAAATACATATTAGGATTTGAAAAAATGTCTATAATAAAATATCATACACTTGAAGCATATCTTGAGGAAATTCAACCTGAATCTCTAAGAGAAATACTGAGAGAGATTATCAATATAAGTTTGGATGTACCAAAACAGATTCTAACATTTCTTCTAGGAGAATATGATTATTCCGGTGTTATTAACGTGTCTGGAGATGATCAGTTAAGCCTAGATATTGCCACACAGGAACTATTTATGCAAAGAATTCCCAATAATCTTTACTCTCTCTTGTTAGGTGAAGAAACAGATGAAAATAGTATAATGGAAGGAACAGGTGATTTTATTATTTTAGGTGATTTTATTGATGGTTCTTCTATTATTAGGACACGAAGTCCAGGAGCAATTGTTAATGTAATTGATCAAAAGGGGCATACTATTGCTGCTTTGACAGTAAGTTACACATTATTCTTGCGATTTGATTTAGCGACAGATCTAGGGTTCATTCAATTTATTCATGATGGAGAGTCTTTTCGAGTAATAAGAGATACTCTGGATATTAGCCCCAGTAAAAATCCAGTGTTCGGGCTTGGAGGTAAGTATAATGACCATTCAGCAAAGCAGAAACTCTTCGTTGACGCATTAGACATTAAAGGAAAGAACAGATATGGTGGCTGTATGGTCCAAGACATGAATAATGTATTTGAAAAAACAGGTGTTTTTGGTTATTTTGCACCTAAACTTAGGTTCTGTTATGAAATCCTCCCCTATCTTTATATTCTGTCTAAAGTTAATGGCGAAGGATTCTACATAACGGCCGATGGACACGAAATTAAGTATGAGAATATAAAACCCTTAGACGTAAACAAACTTACATCAATGCACTATTTGCATCAAAGAACTGGTTTTGTTGGCGGTTCTAAAGATTTAATCAATTTATGGCATAAAATAGAAGATTTGTGAATACTTTCCAACTCTTCTCTTTTTATTTTCTGTTGAAGAAATTGAGAAAAATTTTTAACTAACTATCCATAATATGTATTAGCCACCCGTATTATTTGTTTAGGTGATTTATTTGGTCAAAACTACTATAAGTTTACTCAAAGCTGACATAGGATCAAGTCCTGGTCATGTAACTGTTTATGAACCTTTAATGGTTAGAGCTGAAGAACTAATGGAAAAAGCTAAAGATGAAAATGTCATTCTTGATTTCGTTGTGTTCAATGCTGGTGATGATACTGAACTCCTCTTATCGCACAATAAGGGAGTTGACAATGAAGCGATACACAAGCTTGCTTGGGATACTTTTATGACACTTGGAAAGGAAGCTAGAGAGATAGGACTCTATGGTGCAGGACAAGATTTGCTGAAAGATGCTTTCACAGGAAACATAAAAGGAATGGGTCCTGGATGTGCTGAATTTGAATTTGAAGAACGTCCAGCAGAGCCTCTATTAGTTTTTGCGATGGATAAAACAGAACCAGGGGCTTTTAATTATCCTATTTTTCAAATGTTTGCTAATCCATTCAATACAGCTGGTTTGATTATAGATCCAAAACTGCATGAAGGTTTCACTTTCTCAGTTATGGACGTCTACAAGAACAAATTTGTTGATTTAAGCTGCCCAGAACAGATGTATGACCTACTTGCATTAATTGGTGCACCAGGAAAATATGTTGTTAAGTACGTTGATAGCAAAACTCCCGATCTTGGAAGAGCAGCTGCTATTTCAACAGATAAATTATCTCTTATAGCTGGTAAGTATATAGGAAAAGATGATCCTGTTGCAGTGATTAGAAGCCAAAGTGGTTTTCCAGCTGTAGGGGAGATAGTTGAAGCTTTTACCTTAGGTCATTTGGTTTCAGGTTGGATGCGAGGTTCTCATCGCGGACCACTTATGCCTGTTTCACTTGAATATAGTCAATGTGTCCGATTTGATGGCCCCCCTAGAGTTGTTGGACTAGGTTTTCAATTGAAAAACGGTATATTCATAGGCGGTGTAGATTTATTCGATGATCCATCTTTTGATTCTACGCGAGCAAGAGTCAATGAAATTACAGAATATATCCGTAGGCATGGACCTTTCGAACCTGGTCGTCTTCCTTTGAGTGAAATGGAATATACAACATTACCAAACGTGCTTCAGAAATTGGAGGATAAATTCCACGATTAATCTTAAATTTCTTCTCTTTTTCTTTCTTCCTCTCTTGTTTTTTCAAGTCGTATTTCTTTTTCACTTAAAAGCATGTAAATAAAATATCTTATTGGTTCATGAAGTGGTTGATAGATACTTGGATTAAAATCATGAAAATGAGTACATAAATCGTCTATAACAAATTCATCTGTTTCAAGGTCGTAAATCAAAGGATAGTATCTACATCCTACTGGCCTATCTTCATAGATAGAACATTTTTTATCTTTTAGAAAGAAACATCGATTATCTATGTTTCTTAAAACCATAAATCCTTCTTTTTCTACTAGAAACTCATCAATTTGGAATCCTAATTTTTCAATTCTTGTTATGTCTCTTTCTCCTAGAGGCATTTCTGTTTCCAAACAGCATTCATAACAATTGTCTATATATGGACAATAGAATTCTAAATCTGGGAGAGTCATTCTTTCACCTTCGTGTTTGAATCTCAATTATTGATTCCATAAGATTTTCTTTAAATTCAACTGCTAGTTCTTCTATCGTTTCCTCATTATCTGCTTCAATTGTCATTCTAATTACAGGTGAAGTGTTAGATGGTCTAATTAGAACCCAACCTTCTTTCAAGTTGATTCTAACCCCATCCATGGTATTAATATCCTCATATTTTGATAGTAATTTCTTCTTTAGTAAATCTACTGCTGCAAATTTGATTTCATCGTCACAATGAATTTCTTCCTTTCTTAGGGGATACGTTGGGATTTTATCTACTAAAGTTGACAATCTTATCTTTTCTCTATTAAGTATTTCTGCAATCTTAAGGGGTGTAACAAGTGCATCATCAAAGAGGAAATATTCAGGCAAAATTATATGGCCACTAGATTCAACACCCAAGGGAGATTTTTCGTTTTTTGCTTCGATTGTTAAAAAAGTGTGTCCAACAGGAATCTGTTTAACTTTATAACCTAAAGGTTCAAGCTGTTCAGCAACTGATTTTGAACATTCTACGTTTGCAATAATCGTCCCTTCTTTCTTAGATAAGCCATACTGACCAATAATTATTCCTGTTTGATCTGCAGAGAGAATTCTTCCCAAATCATCTACAATCACAGCTCTATCTCCATCTCCATCAAATGCTACTCCAAAATTACATCCATTCTTTGTAACGGCTTTAACCAATTCAGTTAGATTTTTTGGTTTAGGATCAGATGGTCTTCCTGAGAAAGTAGGATCAGTTTCACAATAGATTTTTGTAATCTCAATTCCCAAAGATGAAAAAATTTTTGGGGCTGATAATGTGGTACTACCCCCACCACAATCTAATGCAACTTTTATTTTTTTTGTAAAACTGAATTTCTGTTTGAAAAACTCCTCATATTTCCCCTGAATTTCATAGGAAATTGAACTTCCAATTTCTCCCCATTCCACCATAGAATATTTTTCATCTATAGTTATATCTCTGATCTTCATTAATTCCTCTTCTGAAAAACCAACACCGTCTGAATGATAAAATTTTATACCATTCCATTCAGGTGGAAGATGGCTTGCTGTTACGTATGCTGTTGCTGTTTTTTCCAAATACCAACCAGCATAAAGAGTTTGCCCGAATGCTGTTGTACCTACGTAAACTACATGAATTCCAGTTGCTGTTACTCCTGAAATAAAAGAATAAACCAAGGGAATACTGGATTGTCTTATTTCATTTCCTACTACAACTTCTTCTCCTTTTAGCGTATTTTTAACATATGTTCCAAAGGCTAGACCTATTTTATACATTATAGGAGCTGAAATATCCATATTGTAAATTCCTCGTATATCATAAGCTCGGAAGATATTTGGAGAGATATCGTTATTCATTGGTTTAAGAGTAGCTAAGATGTATAAAAATTTGCTTGCGCATAAATCTTTTATTCTAGCTATTACGTTTTCGAAGCTATGCACATCTCTGTAGTTTATATTCTAGTTTTTTTGAGTTCTTACTTAATAGGTTCTATTCCTTTTAGTTGGATAATTACTAAAATTAAGACTGGAGAAGATTTAAGAAAAATAGGTTCAGGTAACGTTGGTGGGAGAAATGTATATCGAGCTACAAAATCTAGAAATTGGGCATTGTTTGCAGGTTTTCTAGATGTTGCTAGATCAGTAACAGCTGTAGCTTTACCATTTTATCTATCAAATATCTTGTACTTCCAAAATTTTCCACAATATAACATACCTCTTACAGATTTCTTTCCAGATACAGCACTCGGATTTAGTCTTACCGTTGCTGGAGTAGCAGCTATTTTTGGACATAATTGGTCAATCTATCTTCTCCCTGGTCATGCAGGAAGAGGAATTACTGTAGTTCTTGCATCAATGTTATATGCTAATCCAATAATGATTGCATTTTGGATTATTTTGTGGCCTATAGTCATAACTATTGTAGGTTACTCTTCAATTACCTATATTGTTACTACTGCATTAGTTGGAGTCATTGCATTGTTCTTCCCAGTAGTAATGCCTTGGGCACCCTATAATTTGGCAGTAGCTATTATTCTCTTCAGTGTAGCAATAATTATGATTAGCAGACAAAAGGACAACATTAGAAAAATCAGAACAGGTGAAGCAAAAAAAATGAAAATATGGAAAGCTCTGAGAGGTAAAAAGAAGCTTTCTGAAGAAATATTGAAATAAAATAGGGTAAGTATGAACTTACCTTTTACAATTTATCAATTTTTAATTGCTGTAACAGTTATGCTTTGAATAGATTTTCCTAAATTCTTAACATCTTCAATGTCTGCATCGAAATCTTCCAACTCTAACTCTACCCCATCAACAATCAGTTTAGCTTCTGGTTCTCCATCTTTTTTCTCCCCTTCTACTTCTTGTGTGAGAGCATTTCCTTTTTGCATGACTTGGATGTCTTCAAAACCTGCATTTTCAATCATTTCTAAATATTTGTCCTTCAATTCAGCACCAGATACACATGCAGCAAGAAGCTTTTTGTTATCTCGAATTGCTTCAGGAAGCGGTTTAAGAAGAACAATATCTGATATTGCGATTCTTCCTCCTGGTTTAAGAACACGAAATGCTTCATCAAATACTCGTTGTTTTTCAGGTGAAAGATTAATAACACAATTAGAAATTATTATATCTACAAAATTATCAGCAACTGGAATATTTTCGATCTCTCCAAGTCTGAATTCAACGTTAGTAAAGTTGTTTTTTTCTGCATTATCACGTGCTAAATCAATCATATCAGGTGTCATATCAACACCTATTACCTTTCCAGTTTGACCTACCTTTTGTGATGAAAGAAAACAATCAAGACCCCCACCAGATCCAAGATCAAGTACAACTTCACCTTCTTTGAGCGAAGCTATAGCAGTTGGGTTTCCACAACCTAATCCCATATTAGCTGCATCTGGGATTGATAATAGTTCTTCTTGAGAATACCCGATTGCTTTGCTTACATCTTCTGATTTTGAGCTATCTCCACAGCAAGAAGAACCTCTTTTAGCTACTTTTGCATAACTATCTCGTACACTTTTTTTAACTTCCTTAGATTTCATTTAAATCATCCTTTTTTTCTTGTTATTCCTGTTCAATAACAGGTTTGTTTCTTTTTCTCTTGTTCAGAGCTTTTCTCATTGTTTTCTTCACAACAATTCTCGTTTGAAGTTTCTTCATATTTTTCTTCATTTCTTTCTTCATTCATTTTCATTACCTCCTTATTGGTGGGCTTAATCTTCTGTTAACCCCTCCATTATGGGTTTAAGGGCGACTTTGACCATACCATCTAATTTGTCAGCTTTCATGAGAGAAATACTAGATAATACTCCTTTTTCACGCATACTGATAACAATCAATCTGTCTCCTTCACTAATTTTCATTTTATCTCGCAAACCTTTAGGTAGAACTATTTGCCCTCTACTATCCACATGAACAACACCTTCAATGTGACAGCATCCTAAATCTTCTGTACTAGCTGGACAACAAGGTTCTGTTTTCTTTTCTGTATTCATTGTTCTCAGAATATATGAAAATACGGACATATATAAATATTCCGAAATTTCAGAAAAATCAGATTTTTCAACAATCTCTTCTATCTTTTGTAAATGCTTTTAATCATATTGATAAACAATATTACAATGAAACAAGCTTATATTCTGACAGGAACACCTGGAACAGGTAAGTCTACGATTGCTGATCTACTGGAAAATAAAGGTTACACAGTAACAAATGTTGGGAAACTTGTCAAAGATGAAGAGCTTTTTGATTTCTATGATAAAAAACGAGATAGTTTTGTAGTAGACGATGACAAATTAAATGCAGTTCTAACTCAGTTAATAGAGAGCAATACTTCAACCCTCCCACTTGTTCTTGATGGACATGTATCGCGACTCCCTCCCTTGTTGGTATCAAAGTGTATCGTTTTTCATTGTTCGATTCGTAACCTTCGACAGAGACTGGTTGCACGGGGTTATAGTGAATCAAAGATTGACGAGAACATCGAAGCAGAAATAATGGAAGTTATCTTGACCGACATGATGCAACTATATGGTAAAGATCTGGTTAGAGTTGTTTCCACAGATGTTTCTATAGAGAAAACATTTGAGGAAGTTTTGTCTTTTTTATCAGATTAATGTTAAGCTTCTATCCACTTATTCTTATGGATAAGATACCTCTTTTATCTTTAATTACTGACACTGCTTCATTTGGTGCTACTATAGTAAATCCTTTGTTTTTAGCTCCTTTACCAAAAAGTTTTGTCCATTTAAAATCTTCTCCGTTCTCGAATGAGAACATCTTAATACCTACAAAGTTCCCGTAATCAATTTTACTCATAGTTCTTTCGATAAGATTAAGCTCCTCACCATGAGAGAGTGCTTCTTCGAGAACCAATATGCTGTTCCTCATTACTTTGGATAAGATGTAACTGATTTTCTCTTCAGATGAAAGATCATCAGTCTCAGAAAATGGTATAAAATCTACTCTATACTTCATTCTCTTCACCTTACCTTCCTAGCCAATTCGGCTATTTTATCATATAATTTTTCTATACCAAACCCCTGTAGCGCAGATACGGGGATAACATGATACTCGCTGAACGCATCTTTAACTTCTCGAATGTCCACATCAGGTAAATCAATCTTATTTGGTACTAGTATGAATGGCTTTTTTTGGTGCTCCAAATTACCTATTATAGTGAAGTTTACCTGATCAAACGGTGATTTTGCTGCATCTATTACAATTAGTGCTACATCCACATTTTCAAGGAATTTTATTGCTTCCACTATTCCTCTTGTTGCTTCCTTGGCTCTTTGCATTGCTTCTCCAGCTGTAAGTCCATGTTTCATAAACTCCTTTGGATTTACTGAGGATGCTATACCAGGCATATCGATTAATGTAAGATCCAAAGCAGTTCCATTAGATGAGAAGTTAACCTTCTCAAGCTTTTGAATTGTTCTCGTTTCGTGTGGAATTTCGCTTACAATTCCAACTTCTTGGTCAGCCCAATCCACACCAATTTTGTTTGCGAGAGTGGTCTTACCAGCATTTACTTCACCGTAAAACCCCAAATTAATTGATTTTGGCCTTGATTTTAGCCATAATCTCCATGACAATTATTTCACCAGAACAAGCTTACTCTTTTGTTAACTTAAAAAGAAATATTATGGACATCACACGGTCGTATTACGATTACCATTTGATTTATGGCAATCTTTAGAAATTAGTGGGTAAATGGTCATCTAATAAGGTTTATTAAGCCTAAAGAAAAGAAACTCGAAACAAGGATTTCCAAATTCAGGTCGTGATTTAAATTTTCATTATGGGCGCCAGTCTAAAAGTGTGGTTAAAATTGCTCTGGGAAAAT
Source organism: Candidatus Heimdallarchaeota archaeon (assembly GCA_019057375.1). GTDB lineage: Archaea > Asgardarchaeota > Heimdallarchaeia > Heimdallarchaeales > Heimdallarchaeaceae > UBA460. The sequence continues at coordinate 4,796 of DXJF01000032.1, read as the reverse complement.
AAATTCAACATCAGTTTGAAGTATATTCCAAGAACTCTTGCAATCACATTAGTTACAGCTTTATTTACTCCTCTAACCATCTATGAACATTTACGATTTAATCGAAAAGTCAGAAAAACAGAAATCAAGGAAGACCCCATATTCATAATCGGTCATTGGAGGACAGGAACAACTCATTTACAAAATCTTTTACTTCTTGATGAAAAGTATGGCTACTTGGATTTAATTGAAGCTACATTTCCTCATCTAATGCTTGGTAGTTTCAGGTTAATTTCATTACTAATGAAACCACTTATTCCTGAAACTAGACCCATGGACAATATGTCCATGGATACAACCACACCTCAAGAGCATGATTTTCCTATAGTTGATCTTTGCTTGCTTTCTCCACAAACTGGTTTGTTTTTTCCAAGTAACAGAGAACGATATCTTAAGTACGGTACATTCGAGGAAGCGACTGAAACTGAAATTAATAAATGGAAAGAAACTTTCTTGTTTTATCTAAAAAAATTAACATTAAAAGAAGGAGGAAAACAGCTTTTACTCAAAAATCCTCTGGATACTCATAGAGTTAAACTTATCTTAGAAATCTTTCCTAATGCAAAATTTATCAATATTTACAGAAATCCATACGAAGTCTTCTTTTCAACCGTTAAACTCCATAAAACTAATACTCACTTGTTCTGGTTACAAAAACCAGAATATAAGCTGGAAGATTTTATTTTCGATTTGTATTTAGAGATGTATGAAAAATATTACAAAGACTTTGATTCTATTCCCAAAGAACAATTAATAGAAGTTAAATACGAAAGTCTAATTTCGAACCCAATGAGAGAATTAGTAAATATATTTGATCAACTTAATTTGGGAGATTTTGAATTAGTAAGAGATAAAATTCAAATTTATTTGGATTCCCTAAATGATTATAAAGTAGGAAATTACAAAATTTCGAAGAAAGATAAAGAATTCATCTACTCAAAATGGCATGAAACAATCGATCGTTGGGGTTATGAGAAACCTTAGAATCAGTAAAAAGAAAAAGACTTCATAGACACACAATGTCTTTTGGTGTATTTGAAATCCTTATTACTCCCTCTTTTATCACAATACAATCATCTTCTAGACGTACGCCAAATTCACCAGCAAAGTATAAACCTGGTTCTACAGTAATTACTGAATTTTCTAGTAAGTTTTGGGCTGGTCTCTCAGGATAAGACTTTCTAATGCCTACGCCGATATCATGAGTCTCAATACCAATTGGATGTCCTGTAGAATGAATGTATAACTTCTCATGGTCATAACCAAATTCTTCAAATTTGTCTCTTACAGCTAGTTCAACGATATCTGAAGGAATTCCTGCTTTGATTTTAGTATAAGCAGCTTCCTTTGCCTCATGAACGGCTTCATAAGCTCTAAGAACTTCTTCGTTCGGATTGCTACCTATCCAGTATGTATGTGTAATATCAGAATTGGACATATCATAAGCAACTCCATAATCGATTAGAAGAACTTGATTTTTTGTAATTTTACCAATTCCTGCTTTATGATGAGGTATGGCTGCATTGGGCCCTGAGGCTACTATGGGTTCAAAAGCTACTCCACCTCTTTTATTGCACTCAAATTCAATTATCGCCGCTAACTCTTTTTCTATCATGCCAGGTTTAATTAATGGTTCAACAACATCTTCCATCAACTCTTCTGCAAGTTTAGCTGAAATTTTATGATTTTCAATTTCTTTCTTGGTTTTGACTGCCCTTACATCATAGATAATCTCATTCGCTGAAATATAATTCAGATTTTTATTCTGATTAGTTAGAGCTTTGAATGCCCCGCTTGTTAAAATATCGTAATTTAGTTTCGTAAACACTTCTTTCTCTTCAACATAATTAAGTGCAATTGTTGAGTCATCTGAAATATCATTGAATAGTTTACTTACCAATTCTGTAAATTCATTCCCTTGCTTGTAAGCTTTAATATCATAGGTTTTTTCATCCACAAGCATTTCTTCCATTCTTGATGTGATAACGGAGGGTTTTCCTGTTTTTGGAATAAGAGTAAGAGTTGCTGATGAAATCCATTTTTCATGCAAATATTTTTGATGAATATCATGAGAATTATGGCAGAATATTATCCATCCATCAACATTATGTTTATCTAAAATCGCTTGAATTCTGTCTACTTTTTCATTCAAAATCTACACATTCCTTAATTATTTGGCTTATATTTTCTGGAATAGAATTATTTTCCATTAATTCTATTAAATCCTTAAATTTGTCTATATCTCTGTAAACGGACTTACTTTCTAAAATCGCATAAGATATGGCTTCTTTTTCAAAAACATCTCTAAATCTTAAGGCTGAATTCTTTCCAAAGACTAATGGAAAAGAGTTATTCTTATTGAAAGTTAATATGCTTGTTCCATTATCAGGCGTTGGACCAAGTAATATTTTTTTCTCAATCTTGTGTTTATAAAGAATTTCCTCAATTTCTTCAGATTTAATCAAAGGTAAATCAGCCATAACTATTGTGATAATATCCTCTTTTATTTCTTTGAAAGCATTAGTCAGTGATTCATTTAACTCATCCCCTTTATCTGACAGCAAAGTAAATTTTCCTGAAAAACTAAGATTATTTTTCTTTGTTAATATGTATAAGTGAACATCTGATTCAATCTTAGATACCTCATTTATAAGATTCTGAGTCATGTGATAGAGAAGTTTTCCAACAGAAGTTTCATTTAGATCAGATCTTAATCTGCTCTTATCATTCACAGTTCCTCTATAAGGAATTATTATTGCTTCCATGGTTTTTCTGTCCGATATAATCTTTAACTAATCTTTGAATAAACTTTGGATTTCTAATCAATGGTCTAGCAATGGATACCGCTTTTGCTCCAGCTTCAAGCATAGTCTTAATGTCGTTTATAGTTTGTACAGAGTTATTTCCAATAATTGGTATATCAGTTGAATTAACGAGATTATGGATTATTTTAATATTAGCTCTATGGTGTCCAGGTAACATAGTATCAGAATGAATGAAACTAATTGAAAATTTATCTAGAATTCTTACAAATTGTTGATACTCTTTAACTAAATATCCTCGAATTTTTATTCCTAAAGGAAATGTAGGAAGTATTGTTCGTATATTATTAAGTAAGAGTTCCAACCGTTCTAGGTTTGTAAGTAAACTCTGTCCACTGTTGGTGTTGATAATCTCTTTTTGACGACAATGAGCATTTATTTCTATAAAATCAACAAATTCAGTAAATTTCTTTAACCATATTTTAGTTAGATTATCAACTTTAGAAAATCTTACGTTAACATTTATGGACTGATGTTTGTTTAGTTTCTCAAGAACTAAATTCTTTCTGCTCCACAGTTTTGCATTCTTTTGTTTTGTTGGAAGAACAAACTCATTTCTCCCTCTTTCAATCATTTTAATTGTAGCTTTATGAGATGCATAATCTATTGAAAATCCTCCTAAAGTTACCATACCAGCCCCATATCTCAGAATTTCTTGGCAAAAATTTCTGTTTGAGATACCAGCTAAGGCAGATTGAACAATTGGTGGTCTAAATTTAAAACCAAAATCTATCATCGAACTATCTCCTATTTAGAATGAAAGAGGAAAGCTTCTTGGGGATAGTTTCATCTCTAAAGAGAATGTTATGTGTAAGAACTTCTAAACCTGTTTCTTTTTCAATTTCATCAGTATAATTCTTATCTGTTTCATGAATTATTATTGTGCTACATATGTCCTTATACAGTTTTGCTATACTTACTGGAGAAATCTCAAGACCTTTGGTTTTCATTAACTTACCTGTTGGTCCACTGACAGGTGCTTCACCAATAATTGGACTTATAGCTATACATTTGCTCTTGTTTTTTTCAAGTGTTTTTCTAATGGGTTTAATGCCAATAATGGGTCCAATGCTGGTGATTGGGTTACTAGGACCAATTATTATTAATTCTGAAATATCCAATTCATTTAGAGCTAAGTTTGGAACTATTGCTTTTTCAAGATCTTTAACATATACATCTTTAATTTCGATTTCTCCCTTGTTTTTCACCCAAAACTCTTGGAAGTGAATATCTCTATCATCCTCAGTAATAATACGCGTTTCAATATGATTCTCTGAACTAGGAAAAATCTTTGCTCCAATGCCTAGTTTCTCTCTCAAATTATCAATTATTACAGATTGATTTACTCCCTTTTTCATTTCATTTGTCCGAAAAACATGCAACCCTAAGTCTTTGTCTCCTAACCGGAACCAAGTGTTTACTCCATACTTGTTTAGGAAGTCCAGAGTGTTGTAAGTTTCATTTATTACGCCCCAGTATTTTTCAGTATCTAATAGGTTACTGAAGAGATATAGAATTGTATCAATATCTGGAGAAACATAGAAACCATACACCCAGTAATTATCAGCAGAATTGGCGATTATAGATATTTGTTCTTCTGGAACATTCTTTCGAAAACCTTGAATTAGTTTTGGGGTTCCTGTTCCTCCTGATAGGAAAGTTATCATTTTGAACCCTCATGATTTTAAAATTTTGAGAAATTATTTAGCTGATTTTTTTGAGGTTGTTGCTTTGGATTTTGTTGCAGTTTTACTTTTAGTTTTCTTTGGTTTTGCAGCTGTTTTGCTTGTTGTTTTCTTTGGTTTTGCAACAGTCTTCCTTGGTGTTGTCTTTGGCTTTGTAACTGTTTTACTTGTTGTTTTCTTTGGCTTTGTAACTGTTTTACTTGGTGTTTTCTTTGGCTTTGTAACTGTTTTACTTGGTGTTTTCTTTGGC